>CAMFKC010000120.1 GCA_945956975.1 uncultured Methylocystaceae bacterium
CGGCGACCTCGCGTGCGCTGAAGGAGAAGCGGCGGCGCTGAGCGTCAGTCGTTGCACGCGGCGGGCGCGACGCCCCGCCAATCGGCCATCCCGACGGGGCCGCCGACATTGCCGACCGGCCTCCCGTTTTTCACGCCCTTGCCGGTCAGGAAATTGACGTCGCAGATGGAGAACCTCTCGGGCTTGTCCGCATTTTCCGGTCCGGTGATGCTGCTCGTGCGCTGCGTGTAGCCGGCGACGACGAAAGCCTTGTTGCGGTAGACGATCGTCACCGTCGCCTTCGACATCGGCGGATGCCAGTCGTTGACGAGATCGATCATGATCGCGCCCTTCTGCCCGATGCGCAGGCTTGCATTGCCGCAGGCGCCGCCGCCCGTCAGCACGCCCTCCTTGAACAGGTCCGGCGTGGTCGGCTGTGGCGCGGGGTGGCGCAGGTAGACGTAGAGATCGAAACGGCAGGAGCCGTCGCCGCGATCGAGCACGGCATGGTCGGGATCGCGCGACGCGTCGCCATCGGCGAAGAAGGGCGCGGCGGCCACGATCTTGTCGTAGGCGCGCGGTTCGGCAGCGGCGGGCGACAGGGCTGCGAGCGCGAGAAGCGGGGCGAAGAGGACAGACTTCATGGCGGCTCCGGGACGCCGGCGATCATACCCGCCCCGCCGCCCGCGCGGGTGCGCCGGCGCACCCGACCCGAGCGCCTCCCTGGAGCGCGCGACCCATGCGTCCGCCGCGGCTTGCCCCTTTCTGCGGCCCCGTTTAATCTCACGATTAAACACCCAAGGGAACGTCATGCGCTTTACCGGAACCAAGGACTACGTCGCGACCGAAGACCTCAAGGTCGCCGTCAACGCGGCCATCGTGCTCGAACGCCCGCTGCTCGTGAAGGGCGAGCCCGGCACCGGCAAAACCGTGCTGGCGGAAGAGGTCGCCAAGGCGCTGGGCGCGCCGCTGCTGACCTGGCACATCAAGTCCACGACCAAGGCGCAGCAGGGCCTCTACGAATATGACGCTGTCTCCCGCCTGCGCGATTCGCAGCTCGGCGATCCGCGCGTGAGCGACATCAACAACTACATCAAGCGCGGCAAGATGTGGGAGGCCTTCGCCTCCGAGCAGCGCCCGGTGCTGCTGATCGACGAGATCGACAAGGCCGACATCGAATTCCCGAACGACCTGCTGCTCGAACTCGACCGCATGGAATTCCATGTCTACGAGACCGGCCAGACCATTCGCGCGGCCAAGCGCCCGATCGTGATGATCACCTCCAACAACGAGAAGGAACTGCCGGACGCCTTCCTGCGCCGCTGCTTCTTCCACTACATCAAGTTCCCCGACGCCGACACGATGGAGCAGATCGTCGACGTCCACTTCCCCGGCATCAAGAAGCGTCTCGTGGAAGAGGCGCTGCGCATCTTCTTCGAAGTGCGCGACGTGCCGGGCCTGAAGAAGAAGCCCTCGACGTCCGAACTGCTCGACTGGCTGAAGCTGCTGCTCAACGAGGACATCGGCCCCGAGACGCTGCGCGAGCGCGACCCGAAGAAGCTCATCCCGCCGCTGCACGGCGCGCTGCTCAAGAACGAGCAGGATGTGCATCTGTTCGAGCGGCTGGCGTTTTTGAATCGGCGGGAGAGGTGATCGCTGAGATGGGCGTGCCCGCAACCTTCATCCTGAGGAGCGATGCGTAGCATCGCGGCTCGAAGGATGGCCGCATGACGGGCGCCCATCTTTATTTTTACTTTGCGCGGATGGGAGCCACTACACCGGTGTAACGCACCGCGATCCCGGTGAGCGAGAGCCAGCACAATCAGGGGCTGGATCGCTCCGCGTGGACTTTCCTTGGTCGGCCCGTTCGCCTTGTCTGGAGTGAATATTTCGAGCGCATCGATCAAGCGATTGCGACAGAGCGCCGTATCAAGGGTTTGGTCCCGCGCGAAAAAGGAAGCGCTTGTTGGTCGCGACTACCACGCACTGCCGGCCCTTTCGGCCCGGCGCGTCGCGCCAGCGTGATGCGGCCATCCTTCGAGACGCGGCCTTTCGGCCACTCCTCACGATGAGGCTCGTCGTTGAGGCAATTTCTCACCTACTCTCGCACCACCAGCACCGAACAGGTCGCGTGCCGCACCACGGTCGTCGCGTTAGACCCCAGCAGATAGGTCGACATCGCCGGCCGGTGCGAGCCGATCACCACGAGGTCCGCGCCCCAGTCTTTGGCCTCGGCCAGGATTTCCGGATAGACGCCGCCGATGCGCACCACGCTCGACAGGCGGTCGGCGGGCAGGTTCACGGTCGCCAGCATTTCGGCCAGCGCCTTCTCGGCGTTCGCCTTCTGCTGCGCGTCGAAGTCGGCGGGCACGTAGTCCATGAAGGTCGCCGGCAGCAGCGATTGCACGTTGATCAGACGCACGCGGCCACCCGCGACATTGGCGAATTCCACTGCAGCGCGGATAGCGGGCTGGGCGGGGGCGGGTTCGGCGAGGTCGACGGGGGCGAGAATGGATTTGAACATGGCCGGTCCTTTTCTGTTTCCTGCCCGATGCGAGCCTGAAGGCTAGGCGCGCCGCGCATGTCGCGCGTTGCGACGGATCAACCGACGCTGCGTGCGCGCGGCCGTGAGAGCCCAACTCGCAGCTCGCCGATGTGTTCGCGCCAGCCTTCATGGGCAGGATCGCCGATAAGCCCCCTGCGCCGCAACCCGTTCTCGAAGCAGACGTCGGCTGCAACTTGCCGGCCCCTGGCGCCCTTCGTCTGATCCTCCCGGCCCGCGCATACGTAAAGGCCAGTGAGACGATTTGCGGGCGTCCGCCCGACCCGACTGTAGAGCCGCATATGACCGATCCACGCGCTCCCACGACCATCTTCTTCGATGGGTCATGCCCGCTCTGCCGCGCGGAAATCGGCCTGTACGCGCGGCAGGACGCGTCCGGCGCCTTGCGCCTCGTCGATGTCTCGGCGCCCGACGCTTGCATGCCGCCGGGGCTCGACCGCGGGCAGGCGATGGCTCGCTTCCATGTCATGGATGCAGATGGTCGGCTGATGTCGGGCGCGCGCGCGTTCGGCGCGGTGTGGCGGCGGCTGCCGCGCTGGCGCTGGGCCGGGCGTGTGGCGCAATGGCGTCCGGCGGAAGTGGTTCTCGAGATTGGATATTGGGCTTTTCTCAAGCTGCGGCCGGCGCTCGTCCGCGCTTTCGTTGTCGTCTCCCGGGGCGGGTCGCATGTCGATGCCGCACGCTGACCTTTCGAACGGCGCCTTCTGGCGCGACCTCGCGTCCGCGCCGCCGGCCGCGCTGGCGCTCGGATTTCTCGGACTGGCGCCTTTTTTCGCGGCTGCCGCAATGCTTGTCCTGGCACCGGCGCAACGCGACGCCGCTATGCTTGCGCTGCTCGCCTATGGCGCCGTCATCCTGTCGTTTCTCGGCGGCGTGCGCTGGGGGCTCGCCATCGCCGGGGCGGCGGGCGACCGCCTGTTCTGGCCTCTGCTCGTCAGCATCGCGCCGAGCCTGATCGGCTGGGCCGCAGTCCTGATCGGCGCGCGCGCAGGCCTGGCTCTGCTGGCTGCAGGCCTCGCCGTCCTGCTTCTCGCCGACTGGCGTCTCGCCTCGGCGCCCGCCTGGTATCGCGCATTGCGCGTTCCCTTGTCGGCGGGCGCCATTGCGAGCCTGGCGTTGGGCGCGCTGATCTGACTGGCGCGGATTCGCGTTTCGGCGGCGAGCCGTGTTCGATTTGCGTCAGCGCGCCGGCGTATAGGGCGAAGGCGGCTCGCCCCCGGCGATGCCGCCGCCGCGCGCGGAGGGATCCGGCATTTGCGCCTCATTGACGCTCATGCAGCCGGCGACGGCGAGCATGAGAAAAAGCGAAATGACGACGCGCATGTGTCTTGCTCCCGAGGTTCAGCTTTGCGTAGGGCAGAGCGGCGGCCCGCGCAAGCGCGCCGGGCTCAAACCTGTGGGGAGTTCTGTCCGACCTCGTCCGGCGTAATGTCGCCACGCGGGGTCAGCGGCGGTATCTGGCCGTAGGCGGAAATCGCGTCCTCGATGCGGCGGGCGATTTCCGGATTGCGCGCCATCAGCGTGCCGAGGTCGCCCGCGTCGAGCACCAGCAGCTTGGACGGGATCGTCGTGCGCACGGTGGCGGCGCGGCGCGTCTTGCGCATGACCGCGATCTCGCCGAAGAACTGCCCTTCGCCGAGCCGAACGGGATTGTGCGGGAGTTCGACCTCCACCTCGCCGGCGGCGACGAAATACATGCAATGCGCCTCCTCGCCGCGCCGCACGACGACGGTGCCGGCGGGTACGGTCTGTGCGCGCAGGTAATGCATGATTTCCGCGATCTCCGACGCATCGAGCGTCGCAAACAGCGGCACATGGGCAATCATCGACCAGGTGACGACGAATTCGCGGCGGTGGATTTCCTCCGCAAAGGCGGTTGCGACGATACCGACGGGTAGGGCAAGCAGCAGAAAGCCCATGAAGGCGGTGACGCCTGCGATGACGCGGCCGACCACGGTGATCGGCACGACATCGCCATAGCCGACGGTCGTGATGGTGACGACCGCCCACCACATCGAATCCGGAATGGAGCCGAACTTGTCGGGCTGGGCCGCATGTTCGGCTATGTGCATGGCCGAGGCCATGACCAGGATGACGCCGAAGATGATGACGGCGGATGCGCCGAGCGCCTTGCGTTCGGCCTGCAGGGCGGCGGCGAGCGAGCGCATGCCCGGCGAGTAGCGGGCGAGCTTGAAGAAACGCGCAAGACGCAGCAGCAGGAGAACGCGGAAGTCGCCGGGCAGGAAAAGGCCGAGGTAGAAGGGCAGGATCGTGAGAAGATCGACGATCGCATAGGGCGTGAGCGCGTATTTGATGCGCGCGCGCGTCGGCGTCATGCCGAAATAGGGCGCGCTGTCGGGGGCGCTCCACACGCGCAGGCCATATTCGAGCGAAAAGCCGACGAGCGCGAAAATCTCGATGACATCGAAAGCCAGCGCATAGCGCTTGCCGAGGCTGGGCACCGTCTCGAGAACGACGGACGCGACGGAGAGCAGGATCAGCGCAACGATGGCGGCGTGCGCAATGCGCGCGGTGCGGTCGGTGACGCCGCCGTCGAGAACGTAATGGACGCGCCGGCGCAGACGCGCGATGCGCGCGCGCCGGCGGGCGATCATCCCGCAGCTTTCTGGCGCAGCGCGCTCTCGATGGCTTCGAGCGCGGCGGGAATCTGAGAGCCGTCGGGGCCGCCGGCCTGCGCCATGTCCGGCCTGCCGCCGCCGCCCTTGCCGCCGAGCTTTTCCGAGGCGATGCGTACGAAATCGACCGCGTTGAAGCGGTCGGCGAGATCGGACGTCACGGACACGACCACGCCGCCCTTGCCATCGGAACTCGCATTGCCGATCGCGACAACGCCGGAGCCGATGGCCTTCTTGGCTTCGTCCGCGAGCGATTTCAGGTCCTTCATCTCGACGCCGGCGACGGCGCGCGACATGAATTTGACGCCGGCAATCTCCCTGAATGGAGCGGATGTCTCCGCCGATCCGCCGCCCATGGCGAGCTTGCGGCGCGCCTCGCCCAATTCTCGCTCCATCTTCCTGCGCTCTTCCATGAGCGCGGCGAGACGATTGGCGGCGTCCTCGGCGGGGGCGCGCACGAGATTTGCGATCTCGCGCAGGCGGCGGCTCTCGGAGTTGAGATGATGGCGGGCGCCATCGGCGGTCTTGGCCTCGAGGCGGCGAACGCCGGAGGCGACAGCGCTTTCGCCGACGATGGTGACGAGGCCGATGTCGCCCGTGCGCACGACATGCGTGCCGCCGCAGAGTTCGACGGAGAAGGCGCGGTTGGCGCCCTGGCTCTCGCCGAGCGGGCGGCCCATCGAGACAACGCGGACCTCGTCGCCGTATTTCTCGCCGAACAGCGCGCGGGCGCCGGATTCGATCGCGTCGTCGACCGCCATCAGCCGCGTCTCGACGGGCGCGTTCTGCAGGATGACCGCATTGGCTATGTCCTCGATGCGCGCAAGCTCGTCGTCGTTGATCGGCTTTGGATGCGAGAAATCGAAGCGCAGGCGGTCGGGCGCGACGAGCGATCCCTTCTGCGCGACATGATCGCCGAGCACGAGACGCAGCGCCTCGTGCAGCAGGTGGGTCGCGGAATGGTTGGCGCGGATGGCGGAGCGGCGCGCATGATCGACCTCGAGTTCCAGCGCGGCGCCGAGCTTGAGTTCGCCTTCCTCGACCACGCCTTCGTGCACGAAGAGGTCGCCGAGCTTCTTGCCCGTCGTGTCCACACGGACCTTCACGCCAGCCGTGCGCATCACGCCGGTGTCGCCGGTCTGGCCGCCGGACTCGCCGTAAAACGGGGTCTGGTTGAGGATGATGGCCGCCCTCGTTCCTTTCGGGGCGGAATCGACTTCGGCGCCGTCGACCAGGATCGCCTGCACGACGCCTTCGGCCGTTTCGGTTTCGTAGCCGAGAAATTCCGTCGCGCCGAGTTTTTCGCGCAGGGAAAACCAGACGGCCTCGGTCGCGGCTTCTCCGGAACCTGCCCAGGCCTTGCGGGCCTCGGCGCGCTGGCGCTCCATCGCGGCGTCGAAGCCGGCGGTGTCGACGCCCAGATTCCGGGCGCGCAGCGCGTCCTGCGTGAGGTCGAGCGGGAATCCGAATGTGTCGTAGAGTTTGAAGGCGGTCTCGCCCGACAGCGACTGGCCGGCGACGAGCGTCCGGGTCTCGTCCTCGAGAATCGACAGGCCGCGCGCGAGCGTCGTGCGGAATTTCGTTTCTTCTGTCCGCAGCGTTTCGACGATCAGCGGCTCGGAGCGGATCAGTTCGGGGTAGGCCTGGCCCATCTCGCGCACGAGCGCGGGGACGAGCTTCCACATCAGCGGGTCCTTCGCGCCGAGCAGCTGCGCATGGCGCATGGCGCGGCGCATGATGCGGCGGAGCACGTAGC
>CAMFKC010000121.1 GCA_945956975.1 uncultured Methylocystaceae bacterium
CGCCCGCCAATGTGCGCTTCAAGCAGCTCGCCTCGAGCGCGCAGCGCCTCGCCGGCGTTCAGTTCCCGTTCGGCGAGCGCTACGTCGTGGTCAATATCCCCTCGGCCGCCGTCGAAGCCACGGAAAACGGCCAGGTGGTCAAGCGCTACACGGCTGTGGTCGGCGACGTCGACCACCGTTCGCCGGAGGTCGCGACCAAGATCAGCGCAGTCAATCTCAATCCGACCTGGACGCTGCCGACCTCGATCATCAAGAACGAGATCATTCCCAAGATGCGGCGCGACCCCGGTTATCTCGCGCGTTCCCGGATCAAGATCCTCGACGGCAAGGGCACGGTGATCGACCCTCGCTCCATCAACTGGAGCAGCGAGCGTGCTGTCAATTACACGCTGCGGCAGGATTCCGGCACGCACAACGCGCTGGGCTCGATCCGCATCCAGATGAACAACAAGCATGCCGTCTACATGCACGATACGCCCTCCAAGGGCTTCTTCAACCGCGACTATCGGTTTCTGTCGCATGGCTGCGTGCGCGTGCAGGGCGTCTACGACCTCGCCGCATGGCTTCTGCAGGGCTCCGGCAATTGGGATCGGACCGCGCTCATGGCCGAGATCGGCAAGGACCGTCAGGATCTCAAGCTCGCCAAGCCGGTGCCCGTCATCTGGGTCTACATGACCGGTTGGGCCTCCGCCGACGGTACAGTCCACTTCGCGGACGACGTCTATCAGGTGGATTCGATCGGCCTGCAGGCCGACGCGCGCTGACGGCGGCTTGCCGCCGCACTTGCCCAAGCGCAAGCGGCGCCTCATTTATGGGCGCAGCAACTTCAAGGAGGCAAGCATGCGCGTCGCTCTCGTCCTTCTGGCCGCCGCAGCGTTGACGGCGGGGCCTGCCGCCGCCAAGCCGAAGAAGCATGCCCGCGTTCCCGCCACTGTCCGCGCCATCGCGCCGGTGTGCCAGCCGATGTGCGCTTTCGACGTGACGCCCTGCGACCCGCCGGAGTACAAGCGCACGGACGGACGTTGTGCGAGCCCGGTCGTCGGAGGCACGCACCCCTGATCCGACTTGGCAAAGGCGGTTTGACGATGCAGTCTCGACCGGCGTTCCTCACCATGGCGGCGGGCGCCCTCGTCGCTGCTGCATGCGCCGGTTCGGCGCTGGCCCAGGGGACTTATGACCGGCGCGACCCGCGCGCTCGCGATGGAATCTCTCAGCCTGAGCCCGCGCGTGGGCCGCAATGCGTCCCGATGTGCGCGGAAGATTCCTCGCCCTGCGATACGCCGCAGCAGAAGGCGGTCGACGGCCGCTGCGCCAGCCCCACGGCCGGCAATCGATGAGGCGGCAAAAAACCCGACGCGCCCTGCTCGCGATCGCCATGGCAAGCCTCGCCCTGGCCCTTGCCGGATCAGCCCATGCTCAGGACGCCAGCGATCGCGATGAGCGTTCGCCCCCGGAAGAACGGCAGGTCGACCCGGCGACGGGCAGGGTCTGCCGGCCCCTGTGCGCCGAAGATATGTCGCCCTGCGACCCGCCGGCCATGAAAGCGAGCGAGGGGCGTTGCTCAAGCCCCACCGCAGGCATGGTCGGCGGCTGAATGCGCGTCTCGCCCCTGCAGAACCGGGTCGACCCGTTCGGCGAAATCCGGGCGACGCGGGAGCGCGGCCTGTTCTACGGCAACCGGGGCGGACGGTTTCACCGCGACGACCAGACTCTCGGGACATCGCGGTGGGCGTCGAAGCAGTGGATCACCTGCCTTTGCGCCTTCAAGGGCCGACGCAATGTCGTGTTCGGCAAGCGCTACACGGATTTGTTCTTTCTGGATGAGCCGACCGCGCTCGCTGCGGGGCACCGCCCCTGTTTCGAATGCCGCCGCATGCGCGCTCGCGCCTATCGCGACGCGATCGATCCAATGGCGCGCGCGGGCGATCTCGACCGGCGGCTCGACGCGGAGCGGCGCGAGGGACGCGCGAAGCGGACGCATCGGATAGCGATCGACGACCTGCCGGACGGCGCGATGTACGCTGACGGTCCGCAGCCCGTCGCGGTCCGCAGCGGACATGCGCTGCCCTGGTCGTTTTCAGGCTACCGCGCCGCCGCGCCGCGACCGCGCGGACTCACGGTCGACTGCCTGACGCCGCCGACGAGCCTCGCGGCGCTGGCCGCCGGCTATGCGCCCGAATGGCACGAGAGCGCGTTCGCCCGCGTCAGTTGACGCGGGACCAGCTCACCGACTTGCAGATCATGCCGCCGAGCACGCAGCCCTTTGTGGTCATGCTGCCGCCCGAAACGGTCGCCTTGCCGGAATAGGTCTTGCCGTCCTCCGGATTGAAGGCCGACCCTTCCCAGCCGCCCGAGCCGTCCGGCTTCATGTCGTAGAAGACCTGCTGGCCGACCTTGGCGTCGCCCTTCCCGGGCGTTTTCAACCAGCTGATCGTGCCGCAGACGGCGCCGCCGCAGGGCGCCATGCGGATACGCGATTCGCCGTTGCTGCGCTGCCAAGTGCCCACGATATCCGCGGCCATCGCAGGGCCAGCCAAGGCAACCACGCCTACGCACGCCAGAATCAGTCGCTTCATGTTCCACTCCCTCATCGCCCTTCTTGCGGGGTTGAGGTGAGTGAAGCGAGCCTACGATTGACTGTCAATCGCCCGCTCTTCTGGATAGCGTCTGCGCATTGAGCGATCGCAAGGACGCACCGCCTTGCCTATGCTGCATTGCAGCATAGGATTCGCAGGGCGGCGTCGCCTCGACGCTCGCCAGCAAGAGGGCGACACAATGGGTACGCGGGCGCTGGACCGCATTTTCGCGCCGAAGTCGGTGGCGCTGGTTGGCGCGAGCCCGCGCCCCGGCTCTTCCGGCCGCGCATTGTTCGACAATATCGTGGGCGCAGGATTCAAGGGCGAAATCTCGCTGATCAACCCCCGCTACGAGGAAATCGAGGGCCGCCGCTGCGTGCAGTCGCTGAGCGACCTCGAAATGACGCCAGACCTGCTTGTGATCGCAGCGCCCGCCGAATATGCCGCCGCGCAGATCGAGGAGGCTGAGCGGCTCAGCGTGCCGGGGGCGCTTGTGATGACGCGCGATCCCGAGGGCTGGCGCGGCGGCGACATGACCGAGCGGCTGAAGAAGGTCGCGCAGCGCGGGCGAATGCGGATCGTCGGGCCGAACTGCCTCGGCATGCTCGTGCCGAAGGCCGGGCTCAACGCGTCGCTCTCGGCGCAGCAGGCGCCCGCCGGCGACCTGGCTGTCGTCTCGCAGTCCGGCGCCATCGGCGCCGCGCTGATCGCCTGGGCGCATCGCAAGCATGTCGGCTTCTCCGGCATGGTGTCCGCCGGCGAGATGGTCGACGTCGATTTCGGCGACCTGCTCGACTATTTCGCGCTTGACGTCGCGACGCGCGCGATCCTGCTCTACATCGACCGCCTGGAAGACGCGCAGAAATTCATGTCGGCCGCGCGTGCGGCGGCGCGCGTGAAACCCGTGATCGTCGTGAAGTCCGGCCGCCACAAGCGCGGGCCGCGCGGCGGATCTTCGGTGGCCAACATGGCGGGGCCGGACACGGTCTATGACGCCGCCTTCCGGCGCGCCGGCCTGCTGCGCGTGGCCGATGTCGATGAATTGTTCGACGCGGCCGAGGCGCTCGGGCGCATCAAGCCCTTCCCCGGCAATCGCCTGGCCATCGTCTCCAACGGCGGCGGCCTCGGGCGGCTGGCCGCCGACCGACTCGCCGACCATCGCGGCAAGCTCGCCGCGATCGAGCCCGCGACCTGGACGAAGCTCGAGGGCGTGCTGCCGCCAGACCTGTCGAAGGAGAATCCGCTCGACATCGACGGCGACGCCGATCCCGTGCGCTTCAAGACCGCCGTCGGCGCGCTGCTGGATGACAAGACGACCGACGCCGTGATGGTGATGCATGCGCCCAGCGCGCTGTCGCGCTCGCTGGAGGCGGCCGAAGCCGTGATCGACGCGGTGAAGGAGGCGCGCAAGAAGACGCTGTCGCCCAAGCCCGTCTTCGCCGTTTGGTTCGGCGCCACGGATGAGACCGACAAGCTGTTCGAGGATGCGCGCATCCCGCATTACCAGTCCGGCGCCGTGCGCGGCTTCATGCATATGGTGCGCTGGAACGAGGCGCGCGAATTCATGATGAGCACGCCGCCGAACCTGCCGGAGGATTTCGAGCCGGATGTCGAGCGCGCGCGCACCGTCGTGCGGCAGGCCATCGAACGCGGGCACCGCTGGCTCGCGCCGGTGGAGATGACGCGCTTGCTCGACGCCTACGACATTCCCGTCGCCCCTGCCCGCTTCGCGCGCACGCCGGAGGAAGCGGGCGAACTCGCGCGGCTCTTCATCGCGCGGTCGCGCGCCTGCGTGATCAAGATCGTCTCGCGCGACATCGCGCACAAGTCCGATATCGGCGGCGTCGCGCTCGATATCCGTTCGCCGGAAGCCGCGGTGGAGGTCGCGCGCGACATGATGGCGCGCATCGCCCGCGAAATGCCGCAGGCGCGCGTCGACGGCGTGACCGTGCATCCGATGATCCATCGCCCGCATGCGCGCGAACTGATCGCCGGCATCGCGGACGATCCGACCTTCGGGCCGGTCATCGTTTTCGGGCGCGGCGGCAAGGCGGTGGAGATCATCGACGATCGCGCGCTGGCGCTGCCGCCGCTCGATCTCGCGCTGGCGCACGACATGATCAAGCGCACGCGCGTCGCCAACATCCTGGAATTCTATCGCGACGTGCCACGCGCCGACATCGACGCGGTCGCGCTGACGCTGGTGAAGCTCGCGCAGCTTGCCGCCGACGTGCCTGAGGTGCGCGAGCTCGACCTCAATCCGCTGCTGGCGGATGAGGACGGCGTGATGGTGGTCGATGCGCGAATCCGCGTCGAGCCGGACGCGAAGCAGCGCGCGGGCCAGTCGAACCGGCGCTTTGCGGTCGCGCCCTATCCGAAGGACCAGGAACAGACGATCCGCATCAAGGACGGGTCGGAGGTTTTGGTGCGGCCGGTGCGGCCGGAAGACGAGGACATGTACCACCATTTCTTCGAGACCGTGCCGCAGAACGACCTGCGCCTGCGTTTCTTCGCGCCGGTGAAGGCGTTCAGCCACGCCTTCCTCGCCCGCCTCACCCAGATCGACTACGCGCGCGCCTATGCGGTCGCGGCGATCAAGGTCGATACGCACGAGATGCTGGGCGGGGTGCGGCTGATGATGGACGCCGACCTGACCGAAGGCGAATACGCGATCCTGCTCGGTCCCGGCGCCAAGGGACAGGGGCTCGGCTGGACGCTGATGAAGATGATGATCGACCACGGCCGGCGTCTCGGCCTGCATCGGATCGAGGGGCAGGTTTTGACCGAAAACCAGCCGATGCTGGCCATGTGCAAGGCGCTGGGGTTCAAGCAGCGCGAGTCGCGCGAGGAGCCGGGCGTGAGCATCGTGACGCTGGATCTGATGGCGGAGATCGCCGAGACGTGAGGGGCGGCGCATGGCGTTCGCGCGCATTGTGCACCGCTTGTTCGGCGGTTGCGCTTCCTGCGTCAAGAACACCTGCTAGTGCGGCCGATCCATATGCTCGAGAGCGGCGCGCATTGGCGCGCTCGACAATTCCAAAATCCCGCCGGACTGCGAACCGCTGTAGCTGAGGATAAGATAAAACGGTGAGGCGATTGCGAAAGCCGCCAGCACGACGACGGCATAGACCAGCCCGTTGCGAGGAGCCGTCAATGCGAAAATTCCAAAAATCCCGACCAGCCAGCTCGTCAGAATAGTTATGAATGGCCAGGAGATCGCGGAACGTGCGGACAGGATCAGCTGCCACCGGCGCTGAATGGCGTCCGCGACCCGATTTCGCAGCCGCTCCGCGATCTGACGTCTGAATTCATCCGCCGGCGCAAGTTTCTGGATGCGAACGTCAACGTCGGCGAGAAGATTTCCAAGGCGCGGCGCTTCAAGGCCGGAGTCGTTCGACGTCGCGGGATAGTTTCCCGTGGGCTTTTTCTCAGAAGGCCACGTATCCGCGATGGCGGCCGCCGTGTAAGCGCGCAGGGACATGCGGATTTCTTCTGCGTCCGATCCATAGACGCGCAAGCGATGATCGAGCTCGATGAGATCGGCCGAATAATCGCTCAGCAGCCTGTCATAGGAATCGTGACGTTCTTTCGCCGATGATGTCAGCAGTCCTAGGACGAGAGCGGTAAACGTCAGCAGCATGCTCATCAACAATCTGACGCTGTCGAAGGTCTCGTGCGAGATGTGGTGTGGACGCAACCTGCGCTGCGTCGCGAAGCCGATTGCAGCCGCGACCAGAAGCGCGAGCGCCACGAGCGCGGTGAGGACAAGATTGATCATCCAGCGACTCAAGCACCTTCGACCACGCCATGCGCCGGCGCCTATTCCGCCAGCACGCGCGTCGGCGGGAACGTCACTTCGACCATGGTGCCCTCGCCCTTGCGGCTGCGAATTGTGAACGATGCACGATTGGCTTCCACGAGGGCCTTCGTCAACGGCAAGCCGAGGCCGGTGCCCTCGCCCTTTCGGGCGGTGGACACCTGGCGGAACGGCTCCAGCGCCGTCTCCAGTTCGTCGTCCGACATGCCGACGCCCGTGTCCTTGATGCGCACGACGGCGTGGCCCGCGTCGGTCAGCGCGGTCGAGACGATCGCCTGCCCGCCCGGCTCGTTGAACTTCACGGCGTTGGACAGCAGGTTCAGCACGATCTGCCGCATCGAGCGCTCGTCGGCGACGATGTTCGGCAGGTTCGGCGCGAGCGACAGGCGCATGACGACGCGGTCGCGATTGGCCTGTGGCTGCATGAGCGACACGCATTCGGAAACGACGGCGTTGATGTCGACGGAGGTGAAGGTGAGATCGACCTTGCCGGCCTCGATCTTGGAGAGGTCCAGCAGATCGTTGACGAGGCTGAGC
>CAMFKC010000122.1 GCA_945956975.1 uncultured Methylocystaceae bacterium
GCTCCAGTCCTTCGCGTGTCTCGTCTTCGCCTTCGTCATGTCGTCAGTTCTTCGAAATGTCGTTCTACATCGTTTTGATCATTAGCCAATGCGGTGAATAAACCGCTATTGTGACCGGAAGCGGGCCGCTGTGCGCAAACCGGCTCCGGACAATTGGGGAGAATTGAAATGGCTGAGACTTCTGGCTCGCCGGCTGCGGGCAAGAAGCCACGCGCGGCGCGGCCGCCAGGCGTGAAAGCGCAGGCGGCGCGCAAGGTTGTGCAGGTCGAGATGTCCGCGCCCCCAGCCGTTGCGGACCCCGAGATGACGCCCTCAGCCGCAGCCCATGCCGAGGTGATCGAGGCTCTGACGGCGGTCATGCCGCCCCCCGCCCCGAAGCCCGTGACGCCGCGCGCCACGCCGGCGGCGCCCCCCGCGCCGGAGGCCGAGCCGATAGCTGCGCCCATCCCGAATTTCGAGCGTCTGGCGCAAAACGTCGCGCGCATGATGACCGAGGGGTCGCGCGTCATGGCGGCCTATATGAAGCCGCTCGAACAGGGCGAGAACCCCAACAATCCGTCCAACGAGATCGTCGACGCCGTCCGCTCGCTCGGCAAGGTCGCCGAATACTGGCTGAAGGACCCCGCCCGCACGCTCGAGGCGCAGAGCGCCTTCTCGACGCGCTTCATCGACCTCTGGGGCAATACGCTGCGACGGATGACGGGCGAACCGGTCGATCCCGTCGTGCCTTACGATTCGCGCGACAAGCGCTTCGCCGATCCGCAATGGCGCGAGAGCCCGATCTTCGACTTCATCCGCCAGGCCTATGCGCTGAGCGTCGACTGGGCCAACGACATGGTCGCGCGCGACGAGGAGCTCGACACGCTCAGCCGCGCCAAGGCCGCGTTTTACGTACGGCAGATGGCGAGCGCGCTGTCGCCGTCGAACTTCGTCGGCACCAATCCCGAATTGCTCCGCACGACGATGAAGGAGGAAGGCGAAAACCTCGTGCGCGGCCTGCACATGCTGGCCGAGGACATCGAGGCGGGCCGCGGCGCGCTGCGCCTGCGGCAATCCGATTCCACGAAGTTCATCCTCGGCGAGAACATGGCGATCACCCCCGGCAAGGTGGTGTGGCGCAACGACCTGATCGAATTGATCCAGTACGCGCCCTCGACCGAGAAGGTCTACAGGCGGCCGCTGCTGATCGTGCCGCCGTGGATCAACAAGTTCTACATTCTCGATCTCAACCCCGAGAAAAGCTTCATCAAGTGGTGCGTCGACCAGGGGCTGACGGTCTTCGTCGTCTCCTGGGTCAATCCCGACACGCGCCATCGCGACAAGGGCTTCGACGCCTACATGCGCGAGGGCATTTTCGAGGCCCTTCAGGCGGTGGAAACGATCACCGGCGAGCGGCAGGTCTCCACCATCGGCTATTGCGTCGGCGGCACGCTGATGGCGGTCACGCTCGCCTATATGGCCGCGATGGGCGACGACCGCATCGCGTCCACCACCTTCTTCACGACGCAGGTCGATTTCACCGATCCCGGCGAACTTAAGGTGTTCACCGACGCCAACACGATCGCCAACGTCGAATCCGATATGGCCACGACCGGCTATCTCGACGGCTCGCGCATGGCCAACGCCTTCAACATGCTGCGGCCGACGGATCTCATCTGGTCCTATGTCGTCAACAATTACATCAAGGGGCAGGCGCCGATGGCGTTCGACCTGCTGACGTGGAATTCCGATTCGACGCGCATGACGCAGGCCAATCATTCGTTCTACCTGCGTGAATGCTATCTCAAGAACAGTCTTGCCAAGGGCGATATGGAAATCGACGGCGTGAAGCTCGACGTCTCGAAGGTGACGATCCCGATCTACGATCTCGCCGCGCGCGAAGATCACATCGCGCCCGCCAGATCCGCCTTCAACGGCGCGAAACTGTTCGGCGGACCGGTGCGCTATGTCATGGCGGGCTCCGGCCATATCGCCGGCGTCGTCAATCCGCCCTACAAGCCGAAATATCAGCACTGGACCGGCGGCAAGCCTGAAGGCGCTTTCGAGGATTGGGTCAAGGCCGCCAAGGAGACGCCCGGCTCGTGGTGGCCGGACTGGATCGAATGGATGAAGGGCAATTGCGCCGAGATGGTCCCGGCGCGCGAGCCCGGCGGCGGCAAGGTCCCTCTGCTTGGCGACGCGCCGGGCGAGTACGTCAAAGTCCGCTGCTGACAGCGCTGCCGGGCCTGACGCGCCCCGGAACCAAGGTTCGACCGCCCCGTTCTCCTCCGGGGCGGCCGAAAAACGACCGATAGAGGAGACTGTCCCGATGAAATCCAGAGTGATTTTCGCAGCGGCCGCGCTGCTGATCTCGTCCGCCTGTTTGCCGGCGGCGCAAGCCGCGCCACAGATGATCTTGGCGCAGGCAGGACAGCCCGGCGGCGGCGGCATGGCCGGCGGCGGCGGCGGGCAGGTGCCCACGGCCCAGCAGCATCGCGGCGCCGCGGCGAGCAGCGGGATGGGGATGCGCCATGGCTACCATAGAGGCTGGAGCCGCGACCGCTGGTCTCATCGCCATCATTGGCGCGGACGAGGCCATTACCGCCACCATCGGATGCACCATCGCCGCCACCACTATCGGTAATCAGCGCGGCGGCGCAGCCAAATCGCTGCGCCGTCTTTTTCATTCCGTCCGGAGCAGGCGACGCATCATCTCGCGCTCGAGCCCATCGGTGATCTTTCCGCCGCACATACCGTAGGTGGTTCGCGCGGCGGCCGACTCGTCGGCGGCTTCGTTCCAGGCGACCAGCCAGTCGATCACGCGCTGCGCCACTGCCGTGGCCTTTGCGCCCAGTGAAGTCACGGCCGGCGACCGGCGGGCGGCGCCGACCTGATCGATATTGTAGATGTAAGCCATAAGGGCCCCCTGATTTCACGCCGACACACGAGATTTTTTCGTGGTCGACTTCCGTGAACAGGAAAATGGCGCTTATAGTGCTGCCTGACAAAGGATGTTGTTTCAGCCGACGGTTGAGATTTTCTCGTGACGCGACCGATGCCGCCGCTCAACGCCCTGCGCGCCTTCGAGGCCGCCGCGCGCCATCTCAGCATGGCGAAGGCGGCCGACGAGCTGAACGTCACACCCGGCGCCCTTAGCCATCAGATCCGCGGGCTCGAAGACCTGATCGGCGTGCAATTGTTCGAACGCGGCGTGCGCTCGATCGCTCTGACCGGCGCCGGCGCGCGCCTTTATCCCGGCCTGCGCGAAGCTTTTTCGCGGATGCGGGAGGCGGTCGACACGCTCGACGAGGCCGACCGCGACCGGATGCTGGTCGTGAGCGCCCTGCCCGGCTTCACCGCCAAATGGCTCGCGCCACGGCTCTACCGCTTCGCCGCGCTGCATCCCGACATCGACACGCGCATCGCTTCGTCCGGCGCCCTTGCGAACTTCCGGACGGACGGCGTCCACGTCTCGCTGCGCAACCTGCCCGAATCCTTCGCACCCGAGCCCGACCTCGTCTACGAGCGGCTGTTTGCGGCTTCCTACATGCCGGTCTGCAGCCCGAGGCTGATCGAACGCCTCGGCCCCTTCGACACGCCTGCCGCGCTCGCCCATGCGCCTCTGATCCACGACGATTCCCTGGCGACCTGGACAAAGACGATCGGCTGGGCCGAATGGTTCGCGCTGGCGGGCGTCGCGGAGGTCGACGCCTCGCGCGGCCTCCGCTTTTCCAGCTCCGACCATGCGCTCGATGCGACGGTGGAGGGCGCGGGCGTGCTGCTGGCTTCGGACGTGCTCGCCTATGACGAATTGCGCACGGGCCGGCTCGTCATGCCCTTCGACCTCAAAATGCAATCCGGCCGTGTCTACTGCGTTGTCTACCCCACGCGCCTGGAGAGCCGGCCTGCCGTGTGCGCATTTCGGGACTGGGCGCGGGCGGAGGCCGCGAGCATGGTCTGGGAAAGCTGCAAGGGCGAGGCGACGCGCAGCGCCGGCCCCGGAGCGCCGGCGCCGCACGGCAAGCGTGTAGGCAAAGCGATCAAGGATTAGGCGCCGCTGCCTCGCCTTGCTGGAACGCTGCCACACGAGCGATCCTCGGCTTATGAAAATGGCGCCTCTTTACGGCGCGTGACGCACAGTCCGCAGGCAATTCCGGAAATTTCTACTCTTTGCAGGCCGTCTGGGAGCCGCCTTGGCGCCTCTGTTGCTTTTTTGCGGGCGAAGGCGCCGAACCCCGCTGGCGCCGGCAACGAAAACACGAGGGTGACAATGGCTTATCTGGCCCCATCGGAATTCGCCACGAAGATGGTCGACGCAGGCGAGTCCAAGATCTTCATGTCGACGCGCGACACGGTCATCCGCGCCTACATGGCCGGCGCGATTCTGGCGCTCGCCGCCTGGATGGCGGTGACGATCAACGTCAACACCGGGCAGCCGCTGGCCGGCGCGATCCTGTTCCCGGTCGGCTTCATCATGCTCTACCTGCTGGGCTTCGACCTGCTCACCGGCGTCTTCGTGCTGGCGCCGCTCGCGCTGTTCGACAAGCGGCCGGGCGTGACGATCCAGGGCGTGCTGCGCAACTGGGGCCTCGTCTTCCTCGGCAATTTCGCGGGCGCGCTGACCGTCGCCTTCATGATGGCCTTCGTGACGACTTTCGGCTTCACGCAGGAGGCCGACAAGGTCGGCAAGGTCATCAGCAACATCGGCGAGGGCCGCACGCTGGGCTACGCCTCGCACGGCTTCGCCGGCATGGTGACGCTGTTCATGCGCGGCATGCTGTGCAACTGGATGGTGTCCACGGGTGTCGTCGGCGCGATGATCTCGACCCATGTCAGCGGCAAGATCATGGCCATGTGGATGCCGATCTTCCTATTCTTCTACATGGTGTTCGAGCACTCCGTCGTGAACATGTTCCTCTTTCCGGCGGGCCTCATGCTGCATGCGCCCTTCTCGGTGATGGACTATCTGATCTGGAACGAAATCCCGACCGCGCTCGGCAATCTCGTCGGCGGCCTCGCCTTCACCGGCCTGACGCTCTACGCCACGCATGTGCGCACGCAGCCCAAGCGCTCCGCCGCCGTGCAGATGGCGCCGGCCGAATAAGATCGGCTATCGTCGAGAAAGGCCCCGTCCCGGCGGGGCCTTTTTTCATGGGGCGGAAATGGGCGGGCAGCTTCGCGTCGCGATCGGCCAGTTTTCGGATCGCGGCCACAAGGAATCCAACCAGGATTTCTACGGCGCGCTCGTGCCGCAGGAGCCGGATCTCAGCCTCAAGGGCGTCGCTCTCGCGATCGCCGACGGCATCAGCTCCAGCGACGTGAGCGAGGTCGCCGCCGAATCGGCGGTCAAGTCCTTCCTCACGGACTATTACTGCACCTCGCCCGCCTGGTCGGCGAAGACGGCGGCGCAGCGCGTCATCGCGGCGGCGAATTCCTGGCTTCATGCCCAGAACCAGCGCAGCTTCCGCGCCTACGAAAAAGACCGCGGCTACGTCACGACCTTCGACGCGCTCGTCCTGAAAGGCGCGCAGGCGCATCTCTTTCACATCGGCGATTCCCGCATCTACCGGGTGTCGGGCGCCTCGCTCGAACAGCTCACCAACGATCACCGCCTGGTCATCTCGTCGAAGGAATCCTATCTCGGCCGCGCGCTCGGCGTGAACGCGCAGGCGGAGATCGACTATCGCGCGGAGAGCGTCAGCGCCGGCGACATATTCGTTCTCGCCACCGACGGCGTTTACGACTTCGTCGAGCCGTCCTTCGTGGTGAAGACCATCCGCGAGGCCGCCGACCTCGACGCAGCCGCCAGCGCCATCGGCGCCGAAGCGCTGGCGCGCGGCAGCGACGACAACCTCACGATCCAGATCGTGCGGATCGACGAGACGCCCGCCGGCGCAGCCAATGAGGTCGTGCAGGGCGCGGCCGCCCTGCCGGCGCCGCCCATGCTCGAAGCCCGTCAGGAATTCGACGGCTACCGCATCCTGCGCCAGCTTCACGCGTCCGCGCGCAGCCACATCTATCTGGCGCAAGACATCGCCAGCGGCGCGATCGTCGCGCTGAAGGCGCCCTCCGTCGACCTGCGCGACGACCCCGCCTACGTCAGGCGCTTCCTGCTGGAAGAATGGGTCGCGCGGCGCCTGTCGAGCGCCTACGTGCTGAAGGCGAGCCCGGTCGAGCGCAAGCGCAACTTCCTCTACGTCGCCTTCGAATACGTCGAAGGCGAGACGCTCGCGCAATGGATGATCGACAATCCGAAACCACAGCTCGCGCAAGTGCGCGACATCGTCGATCAGGTCGCGCGCGGCCTCACGGCCTTCCACCGCAAGGAGATGGTGCATCAGGACCTGCGGCCCGCGAACGTGATGGTCGACCGCGCGGGCGTGGCGAAGATCATCGACTTCGGCTCGACCCGCGTGGCCGGCATCGCGGAGACCGCGAGCGCCGAAGCCAACGCCGAGATCCTCGGGACGGTGCAATATACCGCGCCGGAATATTTCCTCGGCGAAGGCGGCACGGCCCGCTCGGACGTGTATGCGCTCGGCGCCATCGCCTACCACATGCTGACGGGCCGCCTGCCCTTTGGCGCGCAGGCAGCCCACGCCCGCACCCGCGCCCAGATGAAGCGGCTGGCTTATACGCCGGCGCGCGACGGCGTCCGCGACCTGCCGGCCTGGGTCGACGGCGCCCTGCGCAAGGCGCTGGCGATCGACCCCGCGCAACGCTTCGCCGAACCGCTCGAATTCGCCTATGCGCTGCGCAACCCCGTCGTCGACGGGGAACCCTCGCGCCTGATCGAGCGCGATCCGCTGAAGTTCTGGAAGTTGGTGTCGGCGCTGCTGGCGGCGATGGTGGTGGCGCTGCTGTTCGTGTTGGCGCGGCGGTAGCAGCCCGCAGGCGCCTGGTTCATAACTGATGCGTCAGAG
>CAMFKC010000123.1 GCA_945956975.1 uncultured Methylocystaceae bacterium
GCGCAGGCTCGCCGGGCCGCGGATGACCTCGATCTGGTTGGTCAGCAGCGGATTGACCGGCACGAAATGATCTTCGCCGAGGTCCGAGGCGCCGTTCGCATTGACGCCATTGGCGACGATGCCGACGCGGTTTACGTCAAGGCCGCGGATGATCGGGCGGCTCGACGCGCCCGGCGCGAAGCTGGAGCCGACGATACCGGGCGTCGAACCCAGCACTTCGCCGAGCGTCGCGCTGGCGCTGCGCTGGATTTCTTCACGCGGAACGACCGTCACCGTGGCGAACTGATCGGTCACGACCGGCAGGGTGGCCAGAAGGGGCAGTTCCGCAACAGGGGCTGGCGCGGGCGCCGGCGCGGGCGGCGGGGGGGCCCGGCGGACGGTCCGCGATGGACGGGCCGCGGGCTCTCGCGCCGCCCGGGCTGGAGCCGACGCCACGGGGCGTTCAGGCTCGGCCGTCGCGCGCACGACGGGCTTGCGCCGGACGATGGGGCTCGGCGCCGTCACCGTAATCTCGGGCAAAGCTGTGGCTTGCGCGCGCGCTTCCTGAATCAGAAGCGGCGCGAATGCCGTATGCCCGAGCAGGAAGAGACGGGTGACGCGATACCGCATGATCGTTGTTCTCCTTCATGCCTACGGCGATCGTTTCCGGGGGCGCCGCCTCGGGCAACTGATGAAGGATGTAACAATATAACATTACGCTCGGCAAGTGCGACTCGCCGGATCGTCGCCTCGTGCGCTGACGCGCCCGGTCGTCAAACCCTACGTTGGGAGCAGAAGCGGAAACCCCGAATGCCGATGCGGCGCCGCATTCTGGCCACTAACCAAGGGTTAACCACGCGGGCGATTTGCTCGAATGCAACGCATTCCGCAAACCCGCGATCAAGGTTGACAGAACCTTCGCTTAACCATCGGCCGCTAGGACTGGGCTCGATTTCTCCGGAAACGAGTTCGAGGAGTACCGGAATGCTGAACCCCCAAGGCGCACGCGCCCTGAAATTCGCCGTCGCGGTCGCTTTGGCGCTGGGCGCTACGGCCTGCGCCAAGAATGCGGGCGACGAGGCGAGCATCGCCGGCGGCGTCGGCGCCGGCGGCGGCTATGGCAAGGGCGGGGCTGCGACGCCCGGCAGCCAGCAGGATTTCGTGGTCAATGTCGGCGACCGCGTGTTCTTCGAGTCGGATTCGACCGAATTGTCTTCGACCGCACAGGCGACGCTCGACAAGCAGGCGCGCTGGCTGCAGCAGTACAACCGTTACAATTTCACGATCGAGGGCCACGCCGACGAGCGCGGCACCCGCGAATACAATTTCGCGCTCGGCGCCCGCCGCGCCGAAGTGACGAAGGAATATCTGGCCGCCCGCGGCATTCCGGCGTCGCGCATCAAGACGATCAGCTACGGCAAGGAGCGGCCCGTCGCGGTCTGCAACGACATTTCCTGCTGGTCGCAGAACCGCCGCGCCGTCACGGTGCTGAGCGGCGGCCAGTCCTGATCCCGGATCGCTGATCGATGGCGAAGGTCATGCGCGAGGCGTGACCTTCGGCCCTGATTTTCCTTGCACGACGCCGGCAGACTGATCTTCACGGACATTTCGTGGAGCCGGGTCATGAACGCGCATTTCATTTCGGACGGGCGTCGGGACATCTACGGTTTCGACAGTTTCGAACTTCGCCTGTCGGCGCGTCGGCAACTCGGCGTGTCGTCGCTGATCCTCGCCTGCTTCGGCGTCGCCTGCGCGCTGACGTTGGCGATGTGACTTTGTGACAATTGCGCAACATCTGCCGGATTTGGGGGCAATCCGCCGGTCCGGCGCGCCCGCTGCTATTGCTCCGTCCGCGACTGCCGCTAGCCTCTTTCGCTCAAGGACTGCCAAGGTCCGGCGTTAGGGGAACGAAATGTCCAAGTTGGCTCGGAGCGCCGCCGCTCTTTTGAAGCGTACCGCCAGCGTCGCAGCAATCGGTCTCGCGATTGCGAGCGCCACCGAAGCACGGGCGCAGAAATTCACGTCCATCCAGGCCTTCGGCGACAGTTATGTCGACACCGGCAATCTCTGGCTGCTCCTGCCGCCCGGATCGCAATTTCCGCTCTACCCGACGGGCCGTTTCAGCGGCGGGCTCAACTACATCGACTTTCTGTCCGCCATGCGGGGCGTGCCGGCGCCGAATTACGCCTTCGGCGGCGCCAAGACGGGTTTCGACAATACGGTCGCCCCGGGCCTGCCGGGGTTCGCGCAGGAATGGGCGGCCTTCGCCCTGGGCGGCGGCCGCTTCCTGCCGACAGACCTGATCGCGCTCAATATCGGCGGCAACGACGCGCGCGCCTATTACCAGAACGGCGGCACGCTGGCCGGCGTCGGCGCCGCGGCGGCGACGAGCGCCGCGCAGGCGATGGCGGGCGTCAATACGCTGGTGGGCCTCGGCGCGCGCAACCTGGTGTTCACGGTCGGCGACGTCGGCGCGCTTCCCGAAGCGACCGGCGTTCCCGCGGCCGCCATCGGCACGGCCTACAGCCAGTCCTACAATCTGCTGATGCAGGCCCAACTCGGCGCCTTGGCGGCGACGACCGGCGTGCGCGTGGAATATGTCGACATCGGCCTGCTCGGCACGCAGATCAAGGCGTTGCCCGGTCTCTACGGCATCGCCAACACCGGCGCCTGCCCGATCGCCTGCATCGGCAATCCGGCTCTGCAGAGCCAGTATCTCTTCTACGTCGACGGCGTCCACCTGACGACCGCCGGCTTCGCGATCATGGCGAAGTATATCGACAACCGGCTCAATGCGCCGATGACGCTTGCGCCACAGGCCGATGCGGGCATGACCGCCGTCGGCGCCTTCATGTCCAACATGTTCGGGCGTCTCGATCTCTTCAATTCCATGTCGACGCTTGGGACAGGCCGCGTGATGTCCTACGCCGACCAGGGCCGCGACGCAGGCCCGTTCGCCCGCGCGCCGGCCGGGCCTGCGCCGAGCCCGCTTTCGGCCTACATCACCATCAACGGGGGGTTCGGGTCGCGCAAGGCGACCGGCGTCGCCAACGGCTACGAGTGGGACAGCATCGGCGGTACGGTCGGCCTCGACTACCGGATCGCCGACAACGCCATCATCGGCGCCGCCTTCAACTACGCCAATCCCACGCTGCGCCAATCGCAGGGCGCGGGCGGCAGCGACACGAACGTCTATCAGTTCGGCGTCTACGGCGCCTGGAACGGCGCGAACCTGTTCGCACAGGGCGCGCTTTCCTACGGCCTGACCAGCACCAACACCTGGCGCCCGGGCGTGGTCAGCATGATCAACTCGAGCGCGAGCGGCTGGACCTTCTCGGCCGCCGGCAAGCTCGGCTATCTCTTCGACATATCCGACCGCATGCGCCTCGGGCCGATCGCCGGGCTGACCTACGCCTCGGCGCAGACCAACGCCTACTCGGAAAACGGCGACCCCGTGCTGACCCTGGCCGTCAGCAAGCAGAAGCTCGAGGCCTTCGTCGGCAGCGTCGGCGCGCAGGCGCGCTACCGCTTCGCCCTTGGCGCGCGCGAGGTGTCGACCTTCCTGAACCTGACGGCCGAAAACGACTTCCACGGCAACGGTAGGCTGATTTCCTACAGCGCCACCTCCGCGCCGCTCATCGTCAACAAGTGGAACGTGCCGAACGGGCCGCGCAGCCTGTACGGGCGCGTCGCCGCCGGCGCGTCCACGGATGTCGCGCCGGGCGTGGCCGTCTCGATCAACCTGTCGCAGACCTTCGCGCGGCGCGGCGGAGATGACTTCACCGGCCAGGGCGGGGTGAAATTCTCGTTCTGAGGCTTCGACCGGCCGCGATCAGCCCGCCGGGCGTCGCGGCCTCGCCATGCTTCGGGCGGATTTCGGCGGCAAAGGCGTTGTGATATTCGATTGCCGCCAAGCCCGCCGGATTCTCCCGAACATGCGTTTGCCGAAACTTGCTGTCAGCGCCGCGCTCGCCGGACTTCTCCTTGCGCCTTGCGCGCCCGCTTTCGCCGGCGAAGGCCTGCTGCCGAATCTGCGTCTCGGCCAGCTCTTCAACCGCCCGACGCCGCCTGCCGACGTCGATGACGAACCGCCAGCGCGCAGCGGGCCGAGCAACGCCGAACTCGTGGTGCGCATCGACCGGCTCGAGCGGATGAACCGCGAGCTGACCGGCCAGATCGAGGAATTGCAGTTCAAGCTGCGCAAGATGGAAGAGCAGGCGCGCGCCGGCGGTGCGGCCGCAGTTGCGCCCCCGGCGGCTCAGCCGGCGCCGCAGGCGAACACGGCGCGTCCCGTCTCCCCCGGTCCCGTCGCGAGCCTGCCCACGGCGACCCCAGGCGCGAGCACGCCTGTCGAGGGAAGCCATTTGCGGCGTGGCGACGCCTTCGATCCCACGCAGAACCCGACCGCGCCCGGCGCGCCGCGCCAACTCGGCACGACTCAGCCCAGCGCGCCTATCGCCCCTGGAACCAGCGGGCCGCTCGGCGGGCGCGATCCCGGCGAGGCGCCCAACCCGATGAGGCCGATCGATCTCGGCGCGCCGCGGCCCGTGACGCCGCCGGTCGCGGCCACGCCGCCGACCGGCGCTGGGGACACGCAGATCGCCTCCGCCCCGCAAGGGCCCAAGGAAGAATACGAGCTTGCGAGCGCCTTCCTGAAGCAGGGGCAATACGATAATGCGCAGAAGGGCTTCGAGAGCTTCATCGCCAAACACACGAAGAGCCGTTACATGCCCGACGCCGTTTTCGGCTTGGGCGAGACCTATTTTCAGCGCGGGCGCCATCGGGAGGCGGCCGAGCAATATCTGAAAATTTCGACCAGCTACGCCAATTCCGCGCGCGGACCCGAGGCCATGCTGCGGCTCGGGCAGGCGCTCAATGCGCTCGGCGCCAAGGAGCAAGCCTGCGCCTCCTTCGCGGAAGTCGGCCGCAAATATCCCAGCGCGTCGACCACGATTCGCGCAGCCGATCGCGAGTCCAAGAAAATCTCGTGCTGAGCCCGGCCGGCCAGCCGCTTCCCGACCTCGCGACGATCTTCGCGGGGCTGGAAGGGTCGGCGGGCCTGCTGCTTGCCGTTTCCGGCGGCCCCGATTCGACGGCGCTTCTGGCGCTCGCCGACCGCTGGCGGCGTCAGAGCAGCGTTCGGATCTGCGTCGCCACCGTCGATCACCGGCTGCGGCCGGACTCCCGCCAAGAAGCCGAGAGCGTCGCGGCGCTATGCGCGGCGCGCGGCCTGCGGCACGCCATCCTCTCCTGGGACGGCGACAAGCCCGGCGCAGGCCTGCCGGCCGCCGCGCGAGTTGCGCGCTACGGTCTGCTCGGCGCCCATGCGCGCGCGATCGGCGCAGACACGATCGCGACCGCCCACCATGCCGACGACCAGGCCGAGACGGTTCTCATGCGGCTGCTGCGGGGCAGCGGGCCTGCGGGGCTCGCCGGCATGGCCCGCCTTGCGCCGGCCCCCTGGCCGGCCGGCGCGGGGCTGATGCTCGCCCGGCCGCTGCTGCAGACGCCCAAGGCCGACCTGGTCGGCTTCTGCCGCGCCGAGGGGCTCGCCTATTTCGAAGATCCGACCAATCAGGACGCCACCTACCGCCGCCCGCAAGTGCGGCGGCTGGCGGCGCTGCTGGCGGCAGAGGGGCTTGGCCGGGCCGAACTCCTGCGCCTGGCCGAGCGCGCCGCGCGGGTCGAGCGGGCTCTCGCGCCGGCGATCGAGGCGCAATTGTCCGCTCTGCCGGCCCGCCGTCAGGCAGCGGCATTCGAGATCGATATCGCGTCGTTCCTGGCCCTGTCCGACGAGGCCGCGGTGCGTCTCCTTGCCGCCGAGATCGCTCGAATCGGCGGCGGAGCGGCGCGGCTCGAACAGATCGAAAAAGTAGCCGCGGGCCTGCGGCAAAAAAGCCGGCACGCGACGACGCTTGGCGGCGTCGCGATCAAGCGAGACGCCAAGGTTCTGATTTTGCAGCCGCAAAACGCGCGCAAGACGCGATCGGCGACATAGAGAAAATCGCGTCAATCACGTTTCCCTGCTCTCCTTGGCAAGGGGGGATGGCGCGCCTAGATTAAGAGCCAGCACGGTCCGCGGCCGGGAATTCTCCTGCTGCGCGCAAGATAGGCGCCTGATGAACCCGAATTTCCGGAACTTCGCCCTCTGGGTGATCATATTCTTTCTGGTCGTCGCTCTGGTGATGCTGTTCCAGAATCCGGCGCAGCGCCAGCAGACCTCCGCCATTTCGTTCAGCGAGTTGCTGACCCAGGTCGACCAGGGCCGCGTGCGCGACGTGACCATCGCCGGCAACGATATTTCGGGCCACTACACGGACGGCCGCGACTTCTCGACCTACACGCCGAACGACCCGACGCTGGTGCAGACGCTCTACAAGAAGAACGTCGCCATCACCGCCCGTCCGCCGTCCGAGGGCAACAACTGGCTGGTGACGCTCCTCGTCAACGGCCTGCCGCTGATCGCCTTTCTGGGCGTCTGGATCTTCCTGTCCCGCCAGATGCAGGGAGGCGCCGGCAAGGCGATGGGCTTCGGCAAATCCAAGGCGAAGCTGCTGACGGAGACGCGCGGGCGCGTGACGTTCGAGGATGTCGCCGGCGTCGACGAGGCGAAGGAAGACCTGCAGGAGATCGTCGAATTCCTGCGCGACCCGCAGAAGTTCCAGCGGCTCGGCGGACGGATTCCGCGCGGCGTGCTGCTGGTGGGACCGCCCGGCACCGGCAAGACGCTGCTTGCGCGCGCCATCGCGGGCGAGGCGAACGTCCCCTTCTTCACGATCTCGGGCTCGGACTTCGTCGAAATGTTCGTCGGCGTCGGCGCGAGCCGCGTGCGCGACATGTTCGAGCAGGCGAAGA
>CAMFKC010000124.1 GCA_945956975.1 uncultured Methylocystaceae bacterium
CTTCCACACGACCCGCGCCGCCGTGCCGGGCATGAAGGCGCGCAAGTGGGGCCGCATCATCAACACGGCCTCGGCCCATTCGCTCGTCGCGTCGCCCTTCAAGTCGGCCTACGTGTCGGCCAAGCACGGCATCGCCGGCTTCACCAAGACGATCGCGCTCGAGGTCGCGACGTCAGGCGTGACGGTGAATTGCATCTCGCCCGGCTACGTCTGGACGCCACTTGTCGAGAAGCAGATCCCCGACACGATGAAGGCCCGCAACATGACGAAGGAGCAGGTCATCAACGACGTGCTGCTCGATGCGCAGCCGACCAAGCAGTTCGTCACCGTGGAGCAGGTCGCCGCGCTCGCCGTCTATCTGTGTTCCGACAATGCGGCGCAGATCACGGGCGCCAACATTTCCATGGACGGCGGCTGGACCGCGGCGTGAGCGGGGCGGCGTCCAACCGGAAGCCCATCAATCTCGCGCTTCAGGGCGGGGGCGCCCACGGGGCCTTCACCTGGGGCGCGCTCGACGCGCTGCTGGCGGATGGCCGCCTGCAGATCGACGGGCTGAGCGGCGCGAGCGCGGGGGCAATGAACGCCGTCGTGGTCGCGGACGGCCTGCGCGAGGGCGGGCCGGACGGCGCGCGCAAGCAGCTCCTGCAGTTCTGGCGCGCGGTCAGCCTCGACGGCCAGCTCGACAAGGCGCAGCGCAAGCTGTTCGACGTCTACATGGGCGCTTTCGATCCGCTGAAGTTCAGCGCAAGCCTGTGGCAAAGCGCGTCGAGCTTCATGTCGCCCTACGACTTCAATCCGCTCGACATCAACCCGCTGCGCTCGACGCTGACGAAGCTCGTGGATTTCGACGCCCTGCGCACGAGCGCCGGCCCGCAGCTCTACATTTCCGCGACCGACGTCACGACCGGCAAGATCAAGGTGTTCGAGCGCAATGAATTGCGTGCGGAGATGGTGATGGCGTCGGCCTGCCTGCCGACCTTGTTCAAGGCGGTGGATGTGGATGGCGTGCCCTATTGGGATGGCGGCTATTCCGGCAACCCGCCGCTCTTTCCGTTCTTCTACGGCACCGATTGTCTCGACATCATCCTGATCCAACTCGATCCGATCGTCCGGCCCGGGACGCCCGACACGGCGACGGAAATCTCGCAGCGCATGAACGAGATCACGTTCAATGCGCCCCTGCTCGGCGAATTCCGCGCCATGAGTTTCGTCGCCAAGCTGATCGACATGGGACGGCTGCAGGGCATGCCCTACAAGAAAATCCGCATGCACCTGATCGAAGGGGGCAAGGAGCTGGCGGCCTATACGGCGGATACGAAGATGCAGGCCGATTTCAGCCTGTTCCAGAAGCTGTTCGACCTCGGCCATGCCGCGGGCAAAAAATTCATCGAGGCGAATTACGAGGCGATCGGCAATCACGCCACGCTGGATATGACGCAGTATTTGTAATTGGACCGCGAGCCTTCAGGCTCGCTCTTGTCTGCGAGCCTGAAGGCTCGCGGTCCATTCAAGCAAAGGGCTCCTTCGCGCCGGGCGGCAGGGGCACCTCGAAGGCGTTGATGGTCATTGAGATCAGCCCGTAATAGCCGAGCACGCCGACGAGATCGACGACGCCGCGCCGACCGAGATTTTTCTCCGCAAAGGCGTAGGTCGCATCCGACACGCGGCGCGTCGTCAGCAATTCGCGCGAGAAGGCGTAGACGGCTTTCTCGTCGTCCTTCGTCAGCGCCGGCTCCGCGCCGGTGCGGATCTTCTCGACCGCCTGCGCATCGAGCCCGGCCTGAATGCCGATCGGCGCATGCACGTGCCATTCGAATCCGGCCTGCCAATAGGCGCCGGTGACGAGGATCGCGAGTTCCGACAGCCGCTGCGGCAGGCTCGTGCCGTAACGGCAGAAGGCGCCGAGCGCTTGCGCGCGGTCGGCGAGGCCCGGGCTCGTCAGCCACACGCGCAAGGGACCTTCCACCTTGCCGCGCGGGCCCGAGACGATCTCGTCGTGGATGCGCTTCTGCTCGGCGTCGAGCGCGGCTGGATCGATGTCGGGGAGGCGGGGCATGGACGACCTTTCGCGGATTGGCGCGCGCACCATATGATCGCACGCGCGAGCGGCCAAGCAGGAGCGACACGTGGCGACGACGAACGAGAATCACGAAGCTCAGCGCGTCTACTGGGACGGCGCGGGCGGCGACAAATGGATCAGGCGCGCGGCTGACGTCGACACGAATGTCGCGCCGGCGCAGCGGGCCGCGATCGACAGCGCCGACATCCACCCAGGCGCGCGCGTGCTCGACATCGGCTGCGGCTGCGGCGGCTCCACGCTCGCGATCGCGCGACGCGCGGGCCCGACCGGCCGTGTTCTGGGCGTCGACATCTCGCATGCGATGATCGCCGAAGCGCAGCGCGCCGCGCACGACATGCCGCAGGCGTCGTTCATGGTCGCCGACGCGTCGGCGCATGATTTTGGCGGTGAGACTTTCGACCGCATGTTCTCGCGCTTCGGCGTGATGTTCTTCGGAGATCCTGCAGCCGCCTTCGCGCATCTGCGCGGCGCGCTGGCGAAGGACGGAAAGCTCGTCTTCGTGTGCTGGCGGCCTGTCGTCGAAAACCCCTGGATGTATCTGCCGTTCAACGCCGTCTGCAAGCATGCGCCGCGCCCGCCGCGTCCGGGACCCGAAGACCCCGGCCCCTTTTCCTTCGCCGCGCCCGAGCGCGTGACGCGCATTCTCACGGCTGCGGGCTTTGCCGCGCCGGAGTTTGCGAAATTCGATTTCGACATGGATCTGGCGCTGGGCCGCGGGCTCGAAGCCGCCGTGGAATCGGCCGCCACCATCGGGCCGGCCAGCGCCGCGCTCACCGATCAGCCGCCCGAGGTTCGCGCGGCGGCGCTGGCGCAGTTGCGGTCCGAGCTTGCGCCGCACGTGCAGGCGGACGGCCGCGTGCCGCTCGCGGCTGCGGTGTGGATTGTCACCGCGCGCCCCGGCTGATCGGGGCAAGCTCGGCTCCGCTTCAGTTGATGGGCTCGGGGGCCGGCGTGTTTCGCACTTTCATCATCGTGCTTCTGGCGTTCGTTCTCGGCGCGGTCGCCACTTACATCGTCGTCGTCGGCGGAACGATCGTCGCCTGGGACCTGCTGCGCGTCCACGATCAGGACGGCGGTGGGGCGATGGCGCTCGGTCTGGTGATCGGCCCGGTCTGCGCCATCGCCGGCGGCCTTCTCTGCGCTTTCGTCGTTCTGCTGCGGACCGCGCGGCCGAGAAACGAGGCGCCGCAGCCCGACGCCGAGAGAAGCCGCGACCGCAAGAGCCTGCTGGTGCTTGCAGCCGCGGTCGTCGGAGGCTTGGTCGGCTACAAGGTCACGCAGGCGATCTTCTGGATCGTCGCCCCGCTGAGCTACGACGCCAGGTGGAAGGTCCAGGTCATCGTATGGACGCCCACCGTCGTGATGGTCCTCGGCGCGCTCGGCGCTGGCTATCTCGCGCGCTCGCTGATGCAGGCCCCGCCCGCATCAACGAAGACGCCGACAGGAACCTGATCGTCCGCCGCCTCGGCGGCTAGCCTGCCGCCGCGCTCAGCGGCGCGTAGTCCGTATAGCCCCGCGCATCGCCGCCGTAGAAGGTCGAGCGGTCGTAGGGCCGGAACTCCGCATTGCGGCGGATGAGTTCGGGCAGGTCGGGATTGGCGATGAAGAAGCGGCCGAAGGCGATGGCGTCGGCATGGCCCTTCGCGACCGTCGCCGCGGCGTTCTCGGACTTGAAATTGCCCGCTGTGATCAGCGCGCCCTTCCACAGCGGACGCACGGTTTCGCAGCCCGACGGCACATCCTGGTGATCCACCTCGCGCTGGCCGGCGCCGCTGGCGCGCGGCTCGATGAGATGCAGATAGGCGAGGCCCATCTTGTTCAATTCGCCGATCACGTAGGAATAGAGCGGCATCGGATCGTCCTCGCCGCTGTCGTTGGCGCGGCCATAGGGCGACAGGCGGATGCCGACGCGGTCGGCGCCGATGGCGTCGGCGGCGGCCTTCGTCGCCTCCAGCATCAGCCGCGCGCGGTTCTCGATTCCGCCGCCGTAGGAATCCGTGCGCTTGTTGGTGCGCGACTGCAGGAATTGCTCGAGCAGATAGCCGTTGGCGCCGTGGATCTCGATGCCGTCGAAACCGGCGGCCACCGCATTCTTCGCCGCCTGCCCGTAGGCGGCGACCAGCGCCGGGATTTCATCCGTGCGCAGCGAGCGCGGCGTCTCGAACGGGTGCGGCTTGAAATCGGCGCCGAGCACCATGCCGCCCGAAGGCGGAATGTCGGAAGCCGATTGCGGGACGCCGCCGTCGGGTTGCAGCGAGGAATGCGAAATGCGCCCGCCGTGCCAGAGCTGCAGGAAGGCGATGCCGCCCTTGGCGTGGATCGCATCGGTGACGAGCTTCCAGCCGGCGATCTGCGCATCGGAATAGATGCCCGGCACGTTCGGCCCTGCCGTGCCCGAGGCGACCACAGGCGAAGCCTCGCAGATGATCAGGCCGCCCTTGCTCGCGCGCTGGCCGTAATATTCGGCGTTGAGCGCGTTCGGCGCGTTCACGCCCGGCGTCGCGCGCATCCGCGTCAGCGGCGCCATCACGACGCGGTGGGCGAGCGTGTAGCGCCCGATCTTCAGGGGCTGAAACAGGCTTTCGGTGGACATGAACGGGCGTTCCTCGATCTTGTTCGATCGAGCGATCTAACCCGAACCTGCGCGATTGAGAAAGCGGCCCAGCGCATGGGTGTCAGTTGCCGCGCCGGCCCCGCCGCCGCTCGCCGCGACGGTCGCGGAATTCGTCCCACGAGGCTTTCTGCTGGTCGTTGAGGCCCGCGTAGAAGGCCTCCAGCGGCGCCAGCGTCGCCTTGAAACTCGCGAGATTGGCCTCCAGCCGCTTCTGCCGGTAGTCGAGCCGGCCCTGGAAGGTGGAGAGGTCGGGCTTGGGCGAGCATTGCGCGGTGCGGGCGTCCTCGCGCGCCTTGATGCGGGCCTCCTGCCAGGCGCGCAGCAGGTCCTTCTGCTTCTGGTCTAGGTTGAGCCGGTCGGTCAGGCGCTCGGCGTAGCGGCCCCAGGCCTGAGCCGGGCGCATGGCGCCGCAATAGCGCTCGATCATGCGGGCGCCCCGGCCGCCTGCGGGCGCGGGCTGGGCGGTCTGGGCCTGTGCGGAGCCGGCCAGAACCAGCGCGAAGAGGGCGGCGGGAAAGAGACGCGTCATGAAAATGGCTCCGGTCGCGGCGGGCCGAATCCGCCGGGGGACCAAGACAAGCACTCCGGCGGCCCCGGACTCAAGGGCGCAAAACAAAAAGGCCGCCCGGAGGCGGCCTTTTCGAAAATCCCGGAAGGCGGGATCAGGCGCTGGCGGCCTGCTTCTTCACGATCTCGCGCTTAAGGGCGCGGGCGCCGTCTGACAGCTCCGTGTCGCGGGCCTTGATGAGGAAGGCGTCGATGCCGCCGCGATGCTCGACCGAGCGGAGCGCGGCCGCGGCGATGCGCAGGCGCACCGGGCGCTGGAGCGCCTCGGACATCAGCGTGACGTTGCACAGGTTCGGCAGGAAGCGCGTGCGCGTCTTGCGGTTCGAGTGGCTGACGAGGTTGCCGGTCTGGACGGCCTTGCCGGTCAGTTCGCAGCGGCGGGACATGGGTCTCTCCGTAATCTTCAGATCGTCCGGGCGGACCCGGGTGAAAGCTCGTTCCTAGCGCGCGCTCGTGCCAGCGGCGGGCCAGATCCACATGACATGGAAAAGCCTTCGGCGGCCGAGGCCGCCGATAAGGATGCGTCGCTATAAGGGAGGCGGCGGGCGGCGTCAAGGCGAAGGGGGCCATATCGCCCCGTGCGCGGCGGCACATCGGCCGGAAAAGACGCCCACTACTCTCCAATCATCGCCAGACACCAAGGCGAAACGAACAGGAGAGAGCCATGACCCGCACCCGCAAGTTCATCACCGCTACGCTCGCCGCCGCCACGCTGGCCGGCACGGTCGCCGCCACGTCCACGCCTGCCGCCGCCTGGCATCACCACCACCACGGCGGCTGGGGCTGGGGCCCGGGCGCGGCCGTCGGTCTCGGCATCGCCGGTCTCGCCGCGGGCGCCATGGCCGCCAGCGCCGCCCCGGTCTATTACGACACCTGCGTCACCCGCCAGCCGGTCTACGACAGCTGGGGCAACTTCCGCGGCTACCGCCGCGTCCGCGTCGCCTGCTGAGACCTTGAGAATTCGATCTCCTGAAGGACCCTCGCCGAAAATCGGCGGGGGTTTTTCAGTCGAAGGCTATTCCCCCTGCGCCGCCATCAGCTTCGCCTGATGATCCGTGATCAGCGCATCGACGATTTCGTCGAGGTCGCCTTCCATCACCTTGTCCAGCTTGTAGAGCGTGAGGTTGATCCGATGGTCGGTCACCCGCCCCTGCGGGAAATTGTAGGTCCGGATACGCTCGGAACGGTCGCCGGAGCCGACCATGGCCTTGCGGTCGGCGGCGCGCTCGGAGTCGCGCGACTGCAATTGCTGGTCGTAGAGGCGTGCGCGCAGGATGCTCATCGCCTTGGCGCGGTTGCGGTGCTGCGAGCGCTCCTCCTGCATCATGACGACGATGCCGCTCGGGATATGCGTGATACGGATCGCCGATTCCGTCTTGTTGACGTGCTGGCCGCCGGCGCCGCCGGAGCGCAGCGTGTCGATGCGCAGGTCGGATTCGTTGATGGCGACATCGACTTCCTCCACCTCCGGCAAGACGGCGACAGTGGCGGCGGACGTATGGA
>CAMFKC010000125.1 GCA_945956975.1 uncultured Methylocystaceae bacterium
CGTCAGCAGGTGCTTGGAGCCGTCGAGATGCGACTGGAAGGTGACGCCGTTCTCGTCGAGCTTGCGCAGCTTGGCGAGCGACATGACCTGGAAGCCGCCGCTGTCGGTGAGGATCGGGTGCGGCCAGTTCATGAACTTGTGGAGACCACCGAGTTCGGCGACGCGCTCCGCGCCCGGCCGCAGCATCAGGTGGTAGACGTTGCCGAGCACGATATCGGCGCCGAGTTCGCGCACCTGCCCCGCATACATGGCCTTGACGGTCGCCGCCGTGCCCACGGGCATGAAGGCGGGCGTGCGGATCTCGCCGCGCCCGGTCGTGATGACGCCCGTGCGGGCCGCGCCGTCGGTGGCGGCGATTTTGAGGGAGAAGCCGGTCATGGCGGCTTCATAGAGGGGTGCGCGGGCCGGGGCTAGGGTTGGATGAACGCTGATCGTTTGCGACCTCCCTCCCCTTCATGGGGAGGGTGGCGAGCAAAGCGAGCCGGGTGGGGTGGGAGTCCGCAAGACACGAGCCGACGCCTTGCGGCGTCGGACCCCACCCGCATGGCTTTGCCATGCGACCTCCCCATGAAGGGGAGGTAAGGAGCCCCGGGTTCGGCTTGCCGGGTAGTCGATCCACCCTTAATCACCCCCACATGATCCCATGGATCCACATCGACACCGCCGAAATCCCCGGCGGCGAAGGCACTCTGCGCCTCAAGCGCCGGGGCGCGGAGTTTTCGATCATGCTCGGCGACAACGAGCTGATGAATTCCCGCCTCTCAGGGTCCGAACAGACGCTGGCGACGCTCGCCTGCGAACGGCTTTCCGATCGCCCCGCCCCGCGCTTCCTGATCGGCGGGCTCGGCATGGGCTTCACCCTTCGGGCGGCGCTGGAGCGGTTGCCGCCGAAGGCCGAGGTCGTCGTCGCCGAATTGGTTCCAGCCGTCATCGCCTGGGCGCGCGGGCCGATGGCGGAGGTTTTTGCCGGCAGCCTCGACGATTCCCGCGTTGAAATCCGTCAGGCTGACGTCGGCGCAGTAATTGCCGAAGCACGGGGGGCCTGGGACGCCATCCTTCTGGACGTCGACAACGGGCCGGACGGGCTGACGCGCGCCGCCAACGACCGGCTCTATTCCGCCGCGGGCCTGCATGCCGCGCGAGAGGCGCTGCGGCCGGGCGGGCTGCTGGCGGTCTGGTCCTCCGGGCCGGACGCGGCCTTCACGAAGCGGCTGAAGCAGGCTGGCTTCGCCGTCGAGGAAATTCCCACCCGCGCCAACGGCAAGCGCGGCGGGGCGCGGCACATGATCTGGATCGCCACCAGGCCGGGGCGGCCTGCGAGGTAGCCTAGCGCGGCGCGAGGCTTTATACGGGCGGCGGTTTCAGCCCCGGCTGTCATCCCGGCCAAGCGAAGCGCAGAGCCGGGATCAGGGGCCGCGCGCCGTGCGTTGATCGCTGGCGCGAGTCTGGATCCCCGCTTTCGCGGGGATGACACTCGGGATGGCGCAAGGAGAACGCAAGTGGACGGCAAGATTCTGCAGAAGCTGCCCGTGGGCGAGAATGTCGGCATCGCCTTTTCTGGCGGCCTCGACACGTCCGCCGCCGTCCACTGGATGCGCGCCAAGGGCGCCCTGCCCCACGCCTATACGGCCAATCTCGGCCAGCCCGACGAGAGCGACTACGGCGACATTCCCCGCAAGGCGCTCGCCTATGGCGCGGTCAATGCGCGCCTGATCGATTGCCGGCCGCAGCTCGTAGCCGAAGGCATCGCCGCCATCCAGTGCGGCGCCTTCCACATCACGACCGCGGGTTCGACCTATTTCAACACGACGCCGCTCGGCCGCGCCGTCACCGGCACGACGCTCGTGCGCGCGATGATGGACGACGGCGTCAACATCTGGGGCGACGGCTCGACCTACAAGGGCAACGACATCGAGCGGTTCTACCGCTACGGCCTGCTGACCAATCCTTCGCTGCGCATCTACAAGCCCTGGCTCGACCAGCTTTTCATCGACGAGCTCGGCGGCCGCAAGGAGATGAGCGAATACATGGCCGCCGCCGGCTTCGAATACAAAGCCAGCGTCGAGAAGGCCTATTCGACGGATTCGAACATTCTGGGCGCGACCCACGAGGCGAAGGATCTCGAATACCTCAACGCCGGCATCACCATCGTCAATCCGATCATGGGCGTCGCCTTCTGGAAGGACGACGTGAAGGTCGCGCGCGAGACGGTGACCGTGCGCTTCGAGCAGGGCCACCCGGTCGCGCTGAACGGAAAGACGTTCGCCAGCGCGCTCGATCTGTTCACGGAGGCGAACGTGATCGGCGGGCGGCACGGGCTCGGCATGTCCGACCAGATCGAGAACCGCATCATCGAGGCCAAGAGCCGCGGCATATACGAGGCGCCCGGCATGGCGCTCTTGTTCATCGCCTACGAGCGGCTCGTCACCGGCATCCACAACGAGGATACGATCGAGCAGTACCGCAACAACGGCCGTCGGCTTGGGCGACTGCTCTACCAGGGCCGCTGGTTCGATCCGCAGACGCTGATGCTGCGTGAAACCGCGCAGCGCTGGGTGGCGAGCGCGATCACGGGCGAAGTGACGATCGAGCTGCGGCGCGGCAACGATTATTCGATTCTCGATACGTCGAGCCCGAACCTGACCTATCACCCGGAGCGTCTGACGATGGAAAGCGGCGCAGGCTCGTTCACGCCCGCCGACCGCATCGGCCAGCTCACCATGCGCAATATGGACATCGCGGATACGCGCGAGAAGCTGGGGCTGTATAACGGCGTCGGCCTGCTCGGCGGCGCGGACTTCGAGGCGCTCGCGCTGCCGAAGGGCGGTGAGAAGAAGTAGGGCCGAGAGAACGGGACCCGGGACCGCCGCTCTTCAGAGCGGCTTATTGCAGGCCGGTCTGAAGAGCGGCGGTCCCGGTCGTCGGGCCTCTATCGCCGCGCCATCATGAACGCGTCGAAATAAGCCGCCAGCTCCTTGCGCCCGTCGAACGGCAGGACATGCCCGACATATTGATCGGGCCGCACGATCAGCAGGCAGCCGCGGTCGCGATCGATCCCGCGCAAATTGTAGATGTCCGGGCCGTTCTTGAGGTCCGGGCAGAACATCTTCTCGTAATCCCGCAGGCCGAGCGTGCCCTTCTGCGGCAGCAGGAAGGACGGCATGTCCTGCAGCGCGAGATCCCGATGGTTCTGCTGGAAGATGGCGCGGAAATCGATGACGGAATCGATGTCGGCGCCTGAAGCCGTGTAGCGCCTGACCGGCGAAGCCGAGTCCTTCTCCAGCCAGTCGCAGAGGCCACGGATCGGCGCGTCGGCCGCCATCGGATCTTGCCGGCCGCAGAAGGCGAACAGGCGCCAGCGGCCGTCGGCCAGCAATACGTCGCCGAGCCGCTGCGGCTTGCCGTCGCCGAGGCGGATGACATTGCCGGAGTGGAAACGCGTGCCGATCTCGAATCCCTTCGCGAGATGCTGGTGCGTGCTGGCGCCCGTCAGCAGCGAGGGCTTGTAGACAGTGGCGACGCCCGCGGTGTAGCGGCCGTGCTGCATGAAGTACTGCTGGATCTGCGCGGGCTCGACGCCATCCGGCTTCTCCGGAGACTTCAGCGGCTTCGACAGCATCTGCGTCCATTCCCTGTCGAAGTCGATCAGGTTCTTGGCGATGACCTGCCGCTCGGCGGAATAGGTGTGCAGGAACTCGGGCGCGCACTGGCCGCGCAGCACGGCGGCGAGCTTCCAGCCGAGGTTGAAAGTGTCCTGCATCGACACGTTCATGCCCTGCCCCGCCTTGGCGCTGTGCGTATGGCAGGCGTCGCCGGCGATGAAGACGCGCGGCGCCTTGCTCTCGCCTTCCTTCACATCGTCGAACTTGTCGCAGAGGCGCTGGCCAACCTCATAGACCGACCACCACGCGACCTCCTTCACGTCGAGCGTGTAAGGATGGAAGATGCGCTGGGCGGCGGCGATCAGATATTCCTTAGTCACTTCCTTATTCGGCACGCGCTTGTCCTTGGCGACCTTGTCGAGCTCGACATAGACGCGCACGAGATAGCCGCCCTCGCGCGGGATCAGCACGATCGCGCCTTCGCTGGCAGACGTAATGAGCGACTTCAGGCGGATGTCGGGGAAGGTCGTGACGGCGAGAATGTCCATCACGCCCCAGGCCTGATTGGCGAAATCGCCCTTCAGTTCGCGGCCGAGCGCCTGCCGCACGCCGGAGCGCGCGCCGTCGCAACCGACGACATATTTGGCGCGCACGGTTTCCGTCTGGCCCTTGTGCGCCTCGTCGATGCGCTCGAGCGTGACGGTGACGGGATAGCTGCCCTCGCTGGCCACGCTGAGCCCAGCGAAGCGGCGCGAGTAGAGCGGCTCGAGGCGATGCGAGGACTTGCGCATGAACTCGAGATAGAAATCGTGGACGCGCGCCTGGTTCATGATGACATGCGGGAAATCCGACAGGCCGTCCTCGACGTCCTGGATGCGGCCGGAGCGCACGATGTTTTCGCGCTTTTCATCATCCGGCTTCCAGAAACTCGTCTCGTTCACCCAATAGGCCTGCTTCTGCAGCCGTTCGCGGAAGCCGAAGCCCTCGAACATTTCCATTGAGCGGCAGGCAATGCCATCGGCCTGGCCGAGCTGCAGCGGCCCGTCCTTCTGCTCGACGATGCAGGTGGTGATGTCCGGGAAGGCGGACAGCTGCGCGGCGAGCGTCAGGCCGGCCGGCCCGCAGCCGACGATGAGAACATCGACCTCCGCCGGCGGCTTGTCCGTGGGCGCGAGGACGCCAGGCAGCTCGAGCTCGGGATCGCCGTAGCGATAGCCGTTGTGGTGGTACTGCATGGTGCGTCTCCCCGCTTATGTCGTTGACACCGCATGGACCCGTAGGCCCATCGCCTATTGATCGGTATACTGATGATTAGCATGCTTGTCAATACTGGCCACATCGGCTATAACGTGATCATGAGGATGGATGCGACCGAGACGCCCGGACATCTGGCGCGACGCTTTCAGCAGATCGCGGTCGCGGTCTTTCACGCGCAGGTGGAGGCTGCCGGCAGCGATCTTACGCCCGTCCAATATGCGGCGCTGACGAAAATCGCCGCTGAGCCAGGCCTCGATCAGGCGACGCTCGCCGGACAGATTGCCTACGACCGCACGACGATTGGCGGGGTTGTGGATCGCCTCGTCGAGAAGGGCCTCGTCGCGCGCATCGTCAGCGCGAAGGACCGTCGCGCACGCGAGTTACGCGTGACCGAGGCCGGTCAGGTCATGCTGACGAAGATCGCGCCAGCCGTCGACGAGACACAACGCGTTCTGTTGAGCGGCCTCAGCGAGAAAGAAGCCGCGCAATTCATGAAGCTGATGAAGAAAGCGATCGGCGCGCTGAACGATCTGAGCCGCGCGCCGCTGCGCGAGGGGTAGTCGTTTTCAGCAACCCGTCATGGCGAGGAGCGCAGGCAAAGCCGGAGCGACGTGGCGATCCATCCCCAGTCCTCGCTCATTACTCCGGGGGAGAATTGCTTCGTCGCTACGCTCCTCGCAATGACCGCGAAGAACGAGCGGGCGGCGCCCCTACTTCTTCCACAAGTTCGTCGTGTAGCCCGTCTGCACGCGCTCATCTATCGCCGCGGCCATGGCCTCGTCGCCGCCGACGCGCGGGGCGATGATCCTGCCGAAAAGGATGCGCTGCGCGGGCGGCCAGCTTTCAGGATCCCACAATTTCGAACGCAGCAGCGCACGCGCGCAATGGAAGTAGCAGCGCTCGACATGGATGCGGATCGCGAGCAGCGCGGGCCGCTCCGCCGTGCCGAGTTTCTCGCGCAATTCCATGTCGTCGAAGATTTCCGCGCGGCCGGTGATGCGCAGGGTCTCGCCGGTGCGCGGCTTCAGGAAGATCATGCCGATGCGGCCGGTCTCGAGAATGTTGCTCAGGCCGAAGGCGAGATTGTTGCCGGCCCGCTCGGGCATGAGCAGCGTGTTCGCATCCTCGATGCGCACGAAACCCGGCTCGTCGCCCTTGGGCGAGGCTTCGACGACGCCGTCGCGGTTCACCGTCGACACGATGGCGAAGGCGCAGGCGCGGATGAAGTCGCTCGCCTGCTCGTCGAGCTGCGGCAGCACCTTGGCCCTGGTCGCCTCGCGCGGTTCGCCGAGCGCAGCGCGCAACTGGTCCAGCGTTTCGATGCGGCTCATGACGTGCTCCCGGCTGCGCTGCAGGACTGCGCCCGCTTCGGCAGGCATGACAGACCGCCGACCGAGCCGCGTCAACCCGCGCGGTGCAGCAGGCAGGCGTCGCCGTAGCTGTAGAAGCGGTAGCCGTTCGCAATCGCATGCGCATAGGCCGCCTGCATCATGTCGAGGCCGGCGAAGGCGCTGACCAGCATGAAGAGCGTCGAGCGTGGCAGGTGGAAATTCGTCATGAGCACGTCGACCGCGCGAAAGCGGTAGCCCGGCGTGATGAAGATGGACGTGTCGCCGGAGAAGGTCTGCACGATGCCCTCCTCCGTCGTCGCGCTTTCGAGGATGCGCAGCGCGGTCGTGCCGACTGCGACGATCCGCCCTCCTCTCGCGCGCGCGGCATTCAGCGCGGCTGCTGTCCCTTCGGTGATCGAGCCCCATTCGGAATGCATGACATGGGCCTCGGTGTCGTCCACCTTCACCGGCAGGAACGTGCCCGCGCCGACGTGCAGCGTGACGCGATGAATGGCGACGCCGCGCGCCTCCACGG
>CAMFKC010000126.1 GCA_945956975.1 uncultured Methylocystaceae bacterium
GGCGACTTGATCTCGCTGCATTCGGCCGGGCCAACGGGGAGGCATTCGAACGCCTTCTCGACAAGAAGAAGGAGGCGAAGCAATGAGGGCAAACATTGACCAGCCGGGCCGGACATTCATCGCGCCGTGCCGGATTGACATGGAACAGACCAACGACAGCCTCCGCGCCTATGTCGAGATCGACGGCGTGGACATCGGCCCGGGCGACCGCGTCACCATCATCGACGCGCCCGGCCTGGTGGCCTTCGGCGAACAGCGCGAATTCACGCGCATGGCCAGGATCGTGAAAGCCACATGGCTGGAACGTCTGATGGCGAAGATCGAAGGATACCGCGAACTCACCGAGCTCTACGAAGTCGGTTTCGAAGGGAGGGGCTGATGCGTATCGAAGCAGGATTTTCGTCCGCCGCGACCCAGGAAGCCGCGCATGAAGAGACGATGCTCAGCCCACGTTTCTACACGACCGACTACGAGGCGATGGACAAATTGCCGATCGACCCGGTTCGGCGCGAGTGGGACGCGCTCATGGCTGAAATGCGGGCCGACACCAACAAGGGGCACTTTCAGCGCGAGGGCAAGTTCGACTTCGACCTCGATGCGCTGCCCCCGGAGCTGCGCAAGGAATTCGTCGACTTCCTCGTCAGTTCTTTGACCGCGGAATTCTCGGGATGCGTGCTCTACGCCGAGACCAAGAAGCGGCTCAAGAACAAGGACACGCGCGATCTCTTTACGTTCATGGCGCGCGATGAATCGCGGCATGCCGGTTTCATCAACGAAGCGCTCAAGGACATCGGGATCGGCATCGACCTCGGCTTCCTGTCGCGCGAGAAAAAGTACACTTACTTCCAGCCGAAGTTCATCTTCTACGCCACATACTTGTCGGAGAAGATCGGCTACGCGCGCTACATCACCATCTTCCGGCATCTCGAGCGCAATCCGGAGCGCCGCTTCCACCCGATCTTCAAATGGTTCGAGAACTGGTGCAACGACGAGTTCCGCCACGGCGAGGCCTTCGCCCTGCTGATGCGCGCGGACCCGAAGCTGCTCACCGGCGTCAATCGCCTGTGGATCCGCTTCTTCCTGCTCGCCGTCTTCGCGACCATGTATGTGCGCGACCACGCCCGGCCGGCGTTCCACGCGGCGCTCGGCGTCGATCCCACGGACTACGACTATCGCGTCTTCGCCATCACGTCGGAAATCTCGCGGCAGGTCTTCCCATTCGTGCTCGACATCGACCATCCCGTGTTCCGCGCGGGCCTCGAGCGCATGCGCGTGATCTCCGACAAGCTCTCGGCGGCCAGGAAACGCGGCGGCCTCGTCGGCAAGATCCAGAGCGGCTGGTACGCGTCGCGCGCCTTCTTCACCTTTGCCCGGCTCTACATGCTGCCGGTCATCCCCAACGAACTCCCGCAAAGCGTCCGGCTCGCACCGGCTTGGTAGGCGCCCTGTGTTCGACACGTTCGGCCCGGTCCTGTTTACGCTTTTCATCTGGTGGTTCAGCACCGGGCTGATCCTCTTTCTCGACCGTTTGCCGCGGTCGACCTTCCGCTGGTCGATGGCCGGCGCGAGCCTGGTCGCGCTCGGCGGCCTCGCCGCGCTTTACGCCACGCGCGACCTTACGACGGACGCCGGCGCCTATGGCGCCTTCGCAGCCGCCATCGCGGTCTGGGCCTGGCACGAATGCTCCTTCCTGTTCGGCTACGTGACGGGACCGGAGCGGGGCGCGTGCCCGCCGGACTGCCGCGGCTTCGCGCGTTTCGTGCGTGCGCTGCGCAGCATCCTGCATCACGAGTTGGCGCTGGCCGCAACCACGCTCGTCGTTGCTGCAGCGACGGCCGGCGGCGCGAACAAGGTCGGTCTGTGGACCTTCCTGATCCTGTGGGTCATGCGGATATCGACGAAGATCAACCTCTTCCTCGGCGTGCCCAACATCGGCGAGGAATTCCTCCCCGCCGACCTGCGCTACATCGCCAGCTATTTCTCTCGGCGGCCGATGAACCTGTTCTTCCCGCTCGCCGTCTCCGCGGCGACCGCGCTGCTGGTCCATCTCATGCGCGAACTGTCAGGCCCGACGCTCACCAGCTTCCAGGGCGTGGCGCATGTCTTCTACGCGACGCTTCTCGCGCTCGCGGTCATCGAACACTGGTTCCTCGTCGCGCCGCTGCCCGTGGCCGCTCTGTGGAGCTGGAGCCTGAAAGCGCGCGGCGAGACGCCGCCCGTTCCCGAACCCAAGGCGCAGGTCGTGCGCCTCGTCAATCCGTCGCATTCCGCTGGGAGGAGAGCATGAGTTACGAGTCCAAACTCGCAGAGCACATCAAGCGCCTGCACCAGGAAGGCCGCTATCGCGTCTTCGCCGATCTCGCCCGCCATCGCGGCGCCTTCCCCCGCGCGACGCATTTCGGCGACAAGGGCTCGAACGAAGTCACTGTCTGGTGCTCGAACGACTATCTCGGCATGGGCCAGTCGGAGCATGTGCTCTCGGCCATGCACGAGGCCCTCGACCGCTGTGGCGCCGGCGCCGGCGGCACGCGCAATATCTCCGGCACGAACCATTACCACGTGCTTTTGGAGCAGGAGATCGCCGACCTCCACCATAAAGAGGCGGCCCTTCTTTTCACCTCCGCCTATGTCGCCAATGACGCGACGCTGTCGACGCTGGTCGAACTCCTGCCCGGCACGGTCATCTTCTCGGACGAAAAGAACCACGCCTCGATGATCGCAGGCATCCGCCACGGCGGCGGTCCGAAGGAGGTCTGGAAGCACAATGACGTCGCCGATCTCGAGCGCAAGCTGAAGAAATATCCGGCGCACACGCCGAAGATCATCGCCTTCGAGAGCGTCTATTCGATGGATGGCCATATCTCGCCGATCGAGGCCATCTGCGATCTCGCCGACAAGTACAACGCCATGACCTACCTGGACGAGGTCCATGCGGTCGGCATGTACGGCCCGCGCGGCGGCGGCGTGGCAGAGCGCGACGGCGTGATGCACCGCGTCGACATCATCAACGGCACACTGGCCAAGGGCTTCGGCGTGATGGGCGGCTATATCGCGGCGAGCCGCGTGATCTGCGACGCCATCCGCTCCTTCGCCTCAGGCTTCATCTTCACGACGTCGCTGGCGCCCGTCATCGCCGCCGGCGCGCTGGCGAGCATCCGGCACCTCAAGACCAGCAACGTCGAGCGCGAGAAGCACCGCGAGCGCTGCGCAACGGTCAAGGCCCGGATGATCGAGGCGGGCATCCCCGTCATGGACAATCCCAGCCACATCGTGCCGGTGATGGTCGGCAATGCGGTGCACTGCAAGGCAGTGACGGATGCGCTGCTGCATCACCACCACGTCTACGTGCAGCCGATCAACTATCCGACCGTGCCCGTGGGCACGGAGCGCATGCGCTTCACCCCCACGCCGCTCCACACGGACGAGCAGATCGACCATCTCATCGGCGCGCTGACGAAGCTGTGGCGCGCCTGCCCCGTGGCGGACGGCAAGTTCGTCCGGATCGCGGCGGCGTAATGCAAGGCGCGCCGCAGGGCGCGCCGGAACAGAGGGCTCATGGGTCTCGCCATGCCTACCGCCTCGGGGCTGGCGAGGGCCGGAGCGTGCGGTCTTTGCCCCCGCACGTCTGGACGACGGTCTTGCCAGAGGGTCTCCTGAAGGTGCGGCCTTCCGTCAACCCGGCGGCGACATGTTCGCCGCCGGGTCCTTCCTTGTTCTGACAGAGAGTGCGGAACGCGCCTGCGCTATTGCGAGGCGCCGGACCGCTCGTGATCGAGCCCGCCCGCGAAGACGCGGCTCGCGCGCAGGTCGGCGGCGTCGATCGTCGAAAGCTGCGCCGCGTCCAGCGGCCCCTGCGCGGATTCGAACAGCCGGTTGGCCTGCCGCAGCCGGGCCCGGTCGAGCGCGTTGCGGATCGAGCGCGCATTGGCGAAATGCGGCTGCTGACGCCGCAGGGCAATGTATTCGTGTAGCGCGGCCGTGGCCTCCGGCGTCAGCGTGTAGTGCTGGCCAGACAGCATGTTCTCCGCGATCCGGAACAATTCGTCATCGGTGTAGTCGGGGAATTCGATGTGATGCGCGATGCGCGAGCGGAAGCCGGGATTGCTGGAGAAGAAGCGGTCCATCCGGTCGGCATAGCCGGCGAGGATCACGACGAGGTCGTCGCGATTGTTTTCCATCACCTGCAGCAGGATCTCGATCGCCTCCTGCCCGTAGTCGCGCTCGTTGTCGGGCCGGTAGAGGTAGTAGGCCTCGTCGATGAACAGCACGCCGCCCATCGCCTTCTTAAGCACTTCCTTCGTCTTGGGCGCCGTGTGGCCGATATACTGCCCCACGAGATCGTCGCGCGTGACGGAGACGAGATGCCCCTTGCGCACGTAGCCCAGGCGATGAAGCAGGCCGGCCATCTTCAGCGCCACTGTCGTCTTGCCGACGCCGGGATTGCCGGTAAACGACATGTGCAGCGTCGGCGTCTCGTGCGCGAGGCCGAGTTTGCGCCGCGCGCGCTCGACCAGCAGCAGCGCCGCCGTCTCGCGGATACGCTGCTTCACCGGCGCAAGGCCGATCAGCTCGCGGTCGAGCTCCGCGAGCACCTCGGCGACGCCCGATTCCCGGAAATCAGCGGCAAGATCGACCTTCTCCGGAACGGGCGCGGTCCCGCGGGCTTCCTCCGTCATCGGCGCCTCTCCTCGCTCAGCGCCGCGCCGCCCAGGAATAGAGCTGCGAACGGCCGCGGATGTCCGTGCGCGTCATCTCCAGCCGCGGCTCGACCTTCGGCCGGTTGACGATGAAGGAGAGGCGCACCGTCTCCCAGCCGCGCGTGGAATCGAAGGCGTTGAGCCGGATGTAGGAGTCGGGATTGGCCTTGCGGCACTCCTCCACCTCCATCATCACGCCCTTGGCGTCCTTCAGGTCGAACATCGGGTTGCCCCACATGTTCCAGTAGGTGTTTCGCGGGTGCGGATCGTCGGTGTACTCGACGCCGACGGCCCAGTCGTTACGCAGGCTATATTCCACCTGGTCGCGGATCTGCGCGTCCGTCAGGTCGGGCAGGAAGGAAAAGGCGCCTTGTGTGATACGCATCGTCTGTCTCCCGGCCTGGATCACATCGCCACCGCGGGCGTCGGAACGAAGTCCGACGTGTCGGTGGATGCATAGTTGAAGGTGATATTGCCCCAGGTATCGAGCGCGGCTTCCAGCGGCTTGCACCATTTGGCGGCGGCGCGCAGGATTTCCGGGCCTTCGTTCTTGATGTCGCGTCCCTCGTTGCGCGCGAGGATCATGGCCTCCAGCGCGACGCGGTTCGCAGCCGCGCCCGCCTGGATGCCCATGGGATGGCCGATCGTGCCGCCGCCGAACTGCAGCACGACATCGTCGCCGAAGAGATCGATGAGCTGGTGCATCTGGCCGGCATGGATGCCGCCCGATGCGACAGGCATGACCTTCAGCGTGTCGGCCCAGTCCTGCTCGAAGAAGATGCCGCGCGGCAGGTCCACCTCGTTCTTCAGCTCGCGGCAGACGTTGTAATAGCCCTGCACCGTCATCGGATCGCCCTCGAGCTTGCCGACGGCCGTGCCCGTATGCAAGTGGTCGACGCCCGCCAGGCGCAGCCATTTGGCGATCACGCGGAAGGAGATGCCATGGTTCTTCTGGCGCGTGTAGGTGCCATGGCCCGCGCGGTGCATGTGCAGGATCATGTCGTTCTGCCGGCACCATTCGGAGATCGACTGGATCGCCGTCCAGCCGATGATGAGATCGACCATCACGATCACCGAGCCCAATTCCTTGGCGAATTCGGCGCGACGGTACATTTCCTCCATCGTGCCGGCGGTGATGTTGAGGTAGTGCCCCTTCACCTCGCCCGTCTCGGCGGTCGCCTTGTTCACCGCCTCCATGCAGTAGAGGAAGCGGTCGCGCCAGTTCATGAACGGCTGCGAATTGATGTTCTCGTCGTCCTTCATGAAGTCGAGGCCGCCCTTCAGGCCCTCGTACACGACGCGCCCGTAATTCTTGCCCGACAGGCCGAGCTTCGGCTTGGTCGTGGCGCCGAGCAGCGGACGCCCGAACTTGTCCAGGCGCTCGCGCTCCACGACGATGCCCGTCGGCGGTCCCTTGTAGGTCTTCACATAGGCGACGGGGAAACGCATGTCCTCGAGCCGCGCCGCCTTCAGCGGCTTGAACGAGAAGACGTTGCCGATGATCGAGGCCGTGAGGTTGGCGATCGAGCCGGGCTCGAACAGGATCAGATCATAGGCGACGTAACAGAAGTACTGCCCGGGCGTGCCGGGCACGGGATCGACGCGGTAGGCCTTGGCGCGATACTGGTCGGCCGCCGTCAGGCGATCCGTCCACACCACCGTCCATGTCGCCGTCGAGGATTCGCCGGCCACGGCGGCCGCCGCTTCCACGGGGTCGACGCCATCCTGCGGCGTGATGCGGAACAGCGCGATGAGGTCGGTGTCCTTCGGCGTGTAGTCGCCGTCCCAGTAGCCCATCTGCGCATATTTCAGCACGCCGGCCTTGTAGCGCTCCTTGCCCCGGATTTCCCTGACTTTGTCGTCCATGGATCTCGTCCCTTGCTGGTTTGCTCTAGGCGGCGACGGAAGATTGCTGCTGAGGATCGAGCGCGCCGGCCGCATACCGCTTCGCCATCTCGCTCATCGGAATGACCTTGATCCGCGACGCGTTGCCGGCCGTGCCGAATGCCTCGAACCGGGCCCTGCAGA
>CAMFKC010000127.1 GCA_945956975.1 uncultured Methylocystaceae bacterium
GAATTCGAAAGATACGCTGACCTGCTTGTGCGGTCCGCGGCTCGTGCGCGTATGATTGTCGATCTTTTCGAGCATGTCAGGCGAACTCCGTCGCGCCTTGCGGCGTCTTGTCGGCAATGAGCCGGCGATCCTGCGCCAGCCAGATGGAAACGGTGAGCTTGCCGCTCGCCTCACGTTTCGGCGCGAGGTCGCGGCGGCCGATCACGTCGAGGCCGGCGTCGGCGAGCAGGCCCGTGATCTCCTCGTCGGAAAAGCCGAGGCGACGATGCGCGTGCTGTTCGCGCAGGTATTCTTCGCCGTGCGGCGCGAAATCGACGACGATCAGCCGGCCCGACGGACGCAGCGTGCGCGCCGCCTCGCGCAGTGCGCGGGCGGGATCGTCGAGATAGTGCAGCACCTGGTGCAGGATCGCGAGATCGCAGGAATTGCGCTCGACCGGCAGCGCATAGATGTCGCCTTGCCTGAGTTGCGCGTTCCGCACGCCCGCGCGATCGAGATTGGCGCGCGCGACGGAGAGCATGGCGGGCGAAAGGTCGACGCCGATGGCGCGGTCGGCGAGCGGCGCCAGCAGTTCGAGCATCCGCCCCGTGCCGGTGCCGCAATCGAGCAGCTGCTGGATCTGGCCCGCCCCGGCGATCTCGCGCACGGCGCGCTCCACGTCGGCCTCGGGCGCGTGCAGCTTGCGGAGCTGATCCCAGCTCTTCGCGTGGGTCGCGAAGTAGCGCGCGGCATGTTCGGCGCGCTGCTTGCGGATTTCCACCAGCCGCTCCCTGTCGGCGGCGAGCCGCTGATCGTTCGGGTCGAGGCGCGCGGCGATCTCGCGCACGATCTCCGCGCCGGGACCGCTCTGCGCGGCCAGGAAGAAGGCCCAGGCGCCCTCGCGATGGCGCTGGGCGAGCCCGGCCTCCACCAGCAGCTTGAGATGGCGCGACACGCGCGGCTGGGACTGGCCGAGGATCGCCACGAGTTCGGACACGGCCAGTTCCGTCTGCGCGATCAGGGCGAGGATGCGCAGCCGCGTCTCCTCGCCGGCCGCCGCCATGGCGGTCAGGGCTGCGTCGAGGGAGACTTGCGTGGGCGCGCCGGGAAAAGAGGCCATGGGCTCGTTCGACTGAAAGATATAAAGATATCTTTATACGTCTTTTAAGCTGCAAGGCAAGGCGTTCGCCAAAGAAAACGGCCGGGACTGAGCCCGGCCGCGCATCGCTTTGAAAAGTCGATAGAATCAGGACTTTTTGGCGGCCTTCATGCAGTCGCTGCGGAATTTCTTGCGGTCCTTTCCATGCAGGCCCTTGGCGTCCGCCTGCTTCGAGCATTCCATCGAAGCGGCGCTGCGCGGCTTTTCGGCCTTCGGCGCGGCCTTGGCGGCAGGCGCGGCGGCGGCAGGAGCCGTGGCGGGCGCAGCCGTCTGGGCGATGGCAGGGGCGCCTGCAAGGAAGGCGAGAGCGGTGGCGGCGAGAATGAGTTTCTTCATCTGGATATCTCCGGATCGGCGTTGGCCGAGCCGGGATATCGCGCCGTTCAAGATGAACGGCGGATGAAGGCTCAGGCCTGCGGCTTGATCACCGGCTTGCCGATCATCTTCCGCGCCAGCATGGCGGCGATGACCTCGGGCGCTTCGGCGAGCGTGTGGACGCTGTCGGCGCGCGGGTCGATCTTGCCGGCCGCAGCGAGCTCCATCAGCCGCCGGGTGATGCGCGGCCCATCGTTCACATGGGCGCGCACATGACCGCCCCAGTCGACGCCCACCAGCGAGGCGCGCTTCAACAGAGCCAGATTGAGCGGCAGTTTCGCGATCTCGCCGGAGGCAAAGCCGATGACCAGATGCCGCCCGCCCGGCGCGAGCGAGCGGAACGCGGCCTCCGACCAAGCGCCGCTGACGGGATCGTAGACGACATCCAGCCCCTTGCCTTCCAGCGCCTCCGTCAGCGCCTTGCGCCAATCGTCCTGCGTATAGTCGATCGCCTTGTGGGCGCCACGCGTCAGCGCCGCCTGGCGCTTGTCGTCGGACGAGGCGGCGGCGATGACGGTCGCGCCCATGCCGTGCGCGACATCGATCGCCGCCATGCCGACGCCGCCCGATGCGCCCAGCACCAGCACCGTCTCGCCGGCTTTCAGCGCGCCGCAATCCTCGAACCCGTAGATCGCGGTCCCGTAGTTGATGAGCGCGGCGGCGGCGGCGGTCGGGTCGAAATCGTCCGGCACGACGGCGCAGGCGTTGGCCATCATCAGCGCCTTCTCGGCGAGTCCGCCACCCATCACGAAACCGGCCACCCGCTTGCCCATGAGGTCCGCCGGCGCGCCCTCGCCGAGCGCGATCACCCGGCCGGCGGCCTCGCTGCCGGGCGTGAACGGCAGCGGGATCTTCACCTGGTACTTGCCCTTCACATGCAGCCCGTCGACGAAGCCGAGCCCGCAGGCCTCCACCGCAATCAGGATCTGGCCGGGCCCGGGCACGGGGTCTCGGACCTCCTCGAGGCGGAGGTCGTTCGGGCCGGTGTAGGCGTGGCAACGGATCGCGCGCATGGGTCCTCGACAGCTGGAGTGATGCTCCACAATACGCGTCGCAGCTGAGGAATCGAGGGCGCCGATTGACCGGCCTCCTTTGAAGTATTACTTTTTCTGGATGAGTAATACCAGACTGACGACGGTCACCGTGAAGGGACAGGTCACCTTGCCAAAGGCCGTCCGCGAGGCCGCCGGAATCCGGCCTGGCGACCGGGTGACCGCGCGGGCGCTTCCCACCGGTGGCGTTCTGGTGGAGCGCAGCGTCCGAGCCGAGCCGGACCCCGCCGCTCTTGCAGCCGCTCGCAAACGGATCGAGGACGCGGTCGCCGACCTGCACCGTCGGGACATCAGGCCAAACTTGACGACGGACGAACTGATGCGCCTGACGCGGAGCGATGATTGACGCTCGTCGACACGAACATACTCATTGACATTCTTTCGCTGGATCCTGTGTGGAGCGCCCGATCGCTGGACGTTTTCGCACGGCGTTCTGGCGATGGTCCGATGCTGATCGTCGATGCCGTCTATGCGGAATGCGCAGCAAGCTACGAGAGCGCTGACCAGACCACGGCCGCTCTCGCGCAGCTCCAGGTTCAGCGTACACAAATGTCAGATGCCGCGCTCTGGCGTGCAGGTCGCGCGTTTCTGGAATACCGCCGGCGTGGCGGAACCCGCACGAACGTTCTTCCGGACTTTTTTATCGGCGCGCAGGCCGCGGCTCTCGGCGTCCCGCTGCTGACGCGCGACGCCGGACGCTATGCGACTTATTTCCCGGACCTCGAATTGATTACGCCCTGACCGCTCACCGCGTCAGCTTCTTGTACTTCATCCGGTGCGGCGTCAGGCTTTCCACGCCCAGCCGGCGCTTCTTGTCTTCCTCGTAATCCGCGAAATTGCCCTCGAACCATTCGACATGGCTGTCGCCCTCGAAGGCGAGCATGTGGGTCGCGATGCGGTCCAAAAAGAAGCGATCATGCGAGATGATCACCGCGCAGCCGGCGTAATCCGTCAGCGCGTCTTCCAGCGCGCGCAGCGTTTCGACGTCGAGATCGTTGGTCGGTTCGTCGAGCAGCAGGACGTTGGCGCCCGTCTTCAGCATCTTGGCGAGGTGCACGCGGTTGCGTTCGCCGCCCGAGAGCTGGCCGACCTTCTTCTGTTGGTCCGGACCCTTGAAGTTGAAGGCGCCGGTATAGGCGCGCGAATTGATTTCTTTCTTGCCGAGATAGATCACCTCGGCGCCCTCGGAAATTTCCTCCCACACATTGTGGTTGGGATCGAGCGCATCGCGGCTCTGGTCGACATAGCCGAGCTGCACGCTGTCGCCGATGTCGATCGTGCCGGAATCAGGCTTTTCTGCACCGGTGATCATGCGGAACAGCGTCGTCTTGCCGGCGCCGTTCGGGCCGATCACGCCGACGATGCCCCCCGGCGGCAGCTTGAACGAGAGATCGTCGATCAGCATCTTGTCGCCGAAGGATTTCGACAGGCCCTTGAACTCGATGACATTGTTGCCGAGCCGCTCGGCGACGGGAATGACGATCTGCGCCACCGTCGGCTGCCGCTCGTCCTGCTTGGCGACCAGTTCCTCGTAGCGCTGGATACGCGCCTTGCTCTTGGCCTGGCGCGCCTTCGGGCTCGCCGCGATCCACTCGCTTTCGGCCTCCAGCGCGCGCACGCGCGCCTTGTCCTCGCTGGCCTCCTGCATCATGCGCCGCTGCTTCTGCTGCAGCCACTTCGTGTAATTGCCCTCGTAGGGAATCCCGCGGCCGCGATCGAGTTCGAGGATCCAGCCGGTCACATTGTCGAGGAAGTAGCGATCGTGGGTCACGATCAGGATCGCGCCGGGATAATTGCGCAGATGGCCTTCCAGCCAGTTCACCGTCTCGGCGTCGAGATGGTTGGTCGGTTCGTCCAGCAGCAACAGGTCGGGCTGCTCCAGCAGCAGGCGGCACAAGGCCACGCGGCGGCGCTCGCCGCCCGACAGCTTGGTCACGTCGGCGTCGTCGGGCGGGCAGCCCAGCGCGTCCATCGCCTGGTCGATCTGGCTGTCGAGATCCCACAGGCCCTTGGCCTCGATCTCGTCCTGCAGGTTGGTCATCTCGTCGGCGGTCTCTTCCGAGTAATTCGCCGCGATCTCATTGTAGCGGTCGAGGATCGCCTGCTTGTCGGCGACGCCGAGCATGACGTTCTGGCGCACCGTCAGATCGGGCTCCAGATGCGGCTCTTGCGGCAGGTAGCCGACGCGGGCGCCTTCTGCGACCCAGCCCTCGCCCTGAAACTCGGTGTCGATGCCCGCCATGATCCGCAGCAGCGTCGACTTGCCGGAGCCGTTGATGCCGAGCACGCCGATCTTGGCGTCCGGGTAGAAGGACAGGTGGACGTTGTCGAGCACCTTCTTGCCGGTCGGATAGGTCTTCGTCAGACCCTGCATGTGATAGATGAACTGGCGCGCCATGGGCTCGAACGTCTCGCGGAGAGAGATTGGGGATTGGCGGTGCTTTTAGCGGCCGCGCCGGCCGGAGGGAAGCATTTTCGCAAAGCAGGCGGGCGCGTCTTCAAATCGACGCATATGCTATTCATGCGGTGCTTTCGCAGGATTCGAAATTCAAGAGGAGACGCGTGTGGGCGGCGATCCAACCGGCGAACCGAAAGAGCGCATCCCCCCGACCTTTTCGGAAGGTCCGGTCTATCCGCCGCCGCGCAACGCGCTGGCCGCGCCGGGCCGCAGCGCCTCCGCCGCTCCCGCCGTCGCGTTGCAGCCGGCGGCGCCGGCCCCGGCCCCCAATCAGGCGCAACGCCAGTCTTTGCCCGCCGCCACGCCCCTGCCTACGGCGGAGCCGGCGCGCGCCGTCTTCGTCTCCGACGCCGCAGGCGGACCCGAAATGCTCGGCCGCTCGGCGCCGCTTGCCCGCCTGTCGGAGCTTCTCGCCCACCGTGGCGCGCAGGGGCCGCTTTCGATCGCGCTGACGGGCGGCCCGGGCTCCGGCAAGACGCATGCCCTGGCTGACGTTGTGGAAGGCGCCAGCCTCCTCTCAACCGCCGCGCTGGCTGCGCCGTCCGGTCCCTTCCTGCCCCGTATCGTGTCGCTCCGGCTCGAAGCCGCCGATCTCGGCGAAACGCCGGAGGCCGCCATTGCTGAGCGGCTTCACGCTCGTCTCTCGCGCGAATATCCGCATGTGGCCCAGCGCGCGGCGGAAGAGGCGGCCCACGCCGCAGCCGATCCGCGCCAGACCGCCCGCGCTCTGGCCGATCACGTCGACGAGGCGCGCCGCCGTGTTGCCGCCGAACGCGCCGCCCGCGACGAAGCCGCCACGCGTCGCGCGCGGCTGACGGAAACGGTGCTCTACGAGACGCCGGGTTCGCAGATCGACGCCTACGCGCGCGGCGCGCGCGGCAAGATCGAACCCGCCTTGCGGGCTTTCGGCTTCGCCGGCGCGGACCCGACGACGGACTACAAGGGCCTCGTGCAGACCATGGCCGAGACCGGCGGGACAGGCGACAGGTTTCTCGCCTCGCTGCGATCTCTATGGGCCTATCAGGGGCAGAAGAAGCTGATCGTGCTCGCGATCGTCTTCTTCTTGTTTTCCTGGCTCTTCAATCTGATGGCGATCGACCGGTCGTGGCTGGAGCCCCTGCAGGCGGGCGGCGACAGCATGAAGGGCATGGCCGGCTGGGTCACCAGCCACATCGGCCTTCTGACCGGCGCCAGCAGCATCGCCAAGCTGTTCGGCTTCCTCTGTCTCGCGCTCCTCCTCTGGCGCGCGTGGCGTTTTGCGCAGCCGCTGTGGCGCGGCGCAAAGCTCCTCGACCTCGACATCGCAGCGCGGAAAACCGATCTCGACCACCAGATCGCCCATCACGCGCAGCGCGTGGACGCCCTCTCGCGCGAAGCCGACGCGCTCGCAGAACGCGCCGCCGACGCCGAGAAACGCGCCGGCGGCGCCGCGGCCACCCTGGTCGCGCCGGCGTTCATGCGCGCATCGCCAGGCCACATCGCCGAGGCGCGCGCCTATTTCGCCGCGCTGGATTCGATCGCTTTCGGCGACGGAGACGGGAAAGGCGTGGGAGCCGCGCCGTCGCGCTACGTCATCGCGGTGGATTCGCTGGACCGCCTGCCGCCGGCGCGCGCGCTGGCGCTGTTGCAGGCCGTCTCCTCC
>CAMFKC010000128.1 GCA_945956975.1 uncultured Methylocystaceae bacterium
CCTTCAGATAGCCTGCAAGCCCGGTGTTCGTCTTCTTGTCGGCCTCCAGCAGCGCCGAATAGGAATCGACATCGTTGCGAAAGCCCTTGCGAATGACGAGCTGCGCCTTCGAGACGTCGAGATCCTTCGACAGCGCGGCGCCGTCGGTTCCCTGCACGCAATGGTCCGGCCAGAGCACCTGGTCGCCATAGGGAAGCTTGATCACCTCGAACGGCTTCTTGCCGGGGTGGCTGGAGGCGAAGGAGACGTGGTTCTGCGTATGCCAGTCCTGCGTCAGCACGACATTGGGAAACGCCTTCGACAGCCGGTTGATGACGGGGATGACCTTCTCGCCGTCCTTCACGGCCAACGAGCCGCCGGGCAGGAAACAGTTCTGCACGTCCACGACGACGAGAACCGACTTGTCGTCGGGCGCGATCTTGTCGGCGGCGAAGGCCCGGACGGGTGCGAGAGTTGCCGCGGACAGCGCGGCGGAAAGGAAGAAGCGGCGGTCGAACATGCGAGGCCTCCCTGAGAGTTGGAAGTCAACACCCGGCCCGGGGCGCCGTAAAGCCAAAAAGCTGGACGGCCTGCCCGCGATTGCGGCTATCATCGTTTTCAAGAAAAATGGAGGACGCCTTGGAGACGACCAAAGCGCGCGGGCCGCTCGCCGGCGTGCGCATCATCGACATGACCGCGGTCGTGCTCGGGCCTCTCGCGACGCAGATTTTCGGCGACTACGGCGCCGACGTCATCAAGGTCGAACCGCTCGAGGGCGATCTCATGCGCGCCAACGGCGCGCAGAAGGCGGACGGATCGACGGCGGGTCTCAGTTCCATCTTTCTCGCCATCAACCGCAACAAGCGCTCGCTCGCGATCGACCTGAAGACGGAGGAGGGACGCGCCGCCGTCCGCGCACTGGTGCGCGGCGCCGATGTCTTCGTCCACAACATGCGCGTCGAGGCGGTCGAGCGCCTCGGCTTCGGCTACGACGCGCTGCGTGGGGAAAAGCCCGACCTCGTCTACTGCGTGGCGACCGGCTTCGGGCAGGACGGCCCCGACCGCGCGCGCCCCGCCTTCGACGACGTGATCCAGGCGGCGAGCGGCCTTGCCTCGATCGCCAACGTCTATGCCGAGCGGCCGGATTACGTCTCGAGCCTGATCGCCGACAAGACGACGGGCCTCGCGCTCTGCAACGCCGTGCTCGCGGCGCTCTTCCATCGCGCCCGCACCGGCGAGGGGCAATATGTCGAGACGCCGATGCTGGAGACGATGGCGGCCTTCGTGCTGGCGGAGCACATGGGCGGCATGACCTTCGAGCCGCGCGAGGGCGCAGCCGGCTACGCGCGCCTGATGCAGGGCGGCCGGCGCCCGATGCGCACGAAGGACGGCTGGCTCGCGCTCCTGCCGTATACCGCCGAACATTGGACCGCCTTCGTCTCGGACATCGGCCGTCTCGACCTCGTCGCCATCGCCACCGACCGTATCGCGCGCAACAAGCACATCCAGGAACTCTACGGCGCGATGCGCGATGCGCTGGAATTGCGCACGACGGACGAGTGGATGGAGACCTGCGATCGCCTCGACATTCCCGCGACCCGCCTCTACGGCCTCGACGATCTGCCCGAGCATCCACACCTGAAAGCGACGGGCTTCTTCGAGATGCAGGACCATCCCGTCGTCGGCCGGATTCGCACGACGCGCCCGCCGACCAAATTCTCGGCGACCCCGGCGCCGCTCGCGCGCCACGCGCCGCAACTGGGCGAGCACACGCGCGAGATTTTGGGTGAAGCCGGCCTGAGCGCGAACGAAGTGGCTGCGCTGCTGGACACGGGCGTTGCCCGCGAGCCGGCCAAATCAATCTGAAACGTCCCTTTGCCTATTTGGACGGAACACAAGTCACGGCGGACTGGCTCTGTGCGCTCGCACACGGTCGTCGTGAAAAATTTGCGCGATGCCCTCCGAGCGCTTCAATCTCGAAATGGCGAAACGACTGCGATGAAGAACCGGACCATTCTGAACATGCTTGCCGCTTTCGGCGCCTTGCTTGCCGTGGCTGCGCCAGCTCAGGCCGAAGTCTTCCCCATCTGCTCGGCGCGCGAAACAAAGGACGGCTACGTCGCCCTGCGGGCAGCGCCAAGGAAAGACGCGCCGGTCATCGCCAGAATGGTCCCGGGCCAGATGATCGTGATCGACGTGAAAGACTACAAGGCAGTCAGTAAAGGCGGCTGGATCAGCGTCTCGTGGTTTCCCGGCGAAGTCATGCCGGACAAGGGCGAGGACGGCTACGACAAGATCAGGCGCGGCTGGATGAGCAAGGAACTCGTCGACGATTGCGGGTGATGCTCACTTCACCAGCGCGGAAATTTCCTTGAAGCGCGGGTGGCGGGCGTCGCGCACCCATTCGAACAGGACCATCTCCGTCGTGACGAGAACCGCGCCGGCGCGTCCCATGCGCTGGAGCGCGAAACGCTTGCTCTCGGGCCTGCGCGCGCCGATCGCGTCGGCGACCACGAAGACTCTGCGGCCTGCCTCGATCAATCCGAGCACCGTCTGCAGCACGCAGATATGCGCCTCGCAGCCGGTCACGACGAGCGCATGCGTTTCCGGCAGTCGGTCGAGAAAGCCCGGCGCGCGCGTGGAATCGAAGGTCGTCTTCTCGATCAACGCGTCCGCCGGCGGGGCGAGCTCGGGAACCATATGCCCGAGCCCCTTCGGATATTGCTCCGTGTAAAGCGTGGGAACGTCGAGGACATGCGCGCCCCGCACCAGTCGTTGCGCATTGGCGATCGCTGCATCAGCGCCATCGATCGCGGGCGTCAGCCGGCCCTGGAAATCGATCACGAGAAGCGTCGAGGCCTGCGCCTGAAGCATCAGCATTGGCGGCGTTTCCCCTGAGTTCGCGCGCGGCGGCCACGATTGACTTCGTTCTAGACCCGCCGGATTCTGGCCGCAAGACGAGCGGCGAGCCGCCGGGAGGAAACGCCATGCTGATGAACGCCGCCGACTATCGGGACTCGTTGCGCGCCTACAAGCCGCGCGTCTTCGTCGAGGGCCGGCTGATCGACAGCGTCGCCGACGAACCCTTGCTCGCGCCGGGCGTCGCCGGCGTCGGCGTCACCTATGATTTCGCCCATGTCGAAGCCCACCGCAAACTGATGACCGCAGTGCAGGGCTCGTCCGGCAAGATCGTCAACCGCATGGTGCATGTCAGCGACAGCTCGGCCGATCTTCTGGCCAAGCTCGAGGCGGTTCGGCTCGTCTGCAAGACGTCAGGCTGCGCGCAGCGCTATCTCACACATGATGCGCTGAACGGCATCTTTCAGGCGACGCGCCGCGCCGATGCGGCGCACGGAACCGACTACAGCCAGCGCTTTCAGGCCTATCTGCATGATGTGCAGGACCGCGACCTGACCCTTGGCGTCGCCATGACAGACGCCAAGGGCGACCGTTCGCTGCGGCCCGGAAAGCAGCTCAACCGCGACGTCTACGTTCACATCAAGGAGCGCAGGCCCGACGGCATCGTCATTCGCGGCACGAAGGCGATCGTCACGGGCGCGCCCTACATGCACGAATTCCTCGTCATGCCCTGCCGGACGCATACGGCCGAAGATTCCGATTTTGCGGTGTGCTGCGCCGTGCCGGTCGATGCGCCCGGCGTCACCATTGTCGCGCGTCGCGCGGGCCGGCCCGGCGATCCCGGCGCGAAATTCTCCACCAAATACGGCCAGTCCGTCGGCGTCGTCATGTTCGACGACGTCTTCGTGCCGCACGAACGCGTGTTCATGGCGGGCGAGACGGAGGAGGCGGGTTTCCTCACCACCTCCTACGCCACGCACCATCGCCATTCCTGCATCGGCGCGCGCGCTGGCTTCGGCGATCTGCTGATCGGCGCCGGCGCGCACATGATCGACGCGAACGGCCTCGACGCCGACCGGCACGCGCATATCCGCGAGGCGATGGTCGATCTCATCACGATCGTTGAAAGCTTCTATGCCTGCGGCGTGGCTGCCTCCGTCTACTGCACGCAGGACCCGACCGGTTCCGTCACGCCGGACGCGGTCTTCTCCAACATCGGCAAGCTGCTGCTCGCGACCAAGATCTACGACATGCACAAGCTCGCCCATTACGTATCGGGCGGGCTGATCGTCGCGCTGCCGGGGCCGGAGGAGGATCACAATCCCGAAACCGCGGCCTCGCTCGCAGCGGTCCTCGGCGGGCGCGCCGACATTCCTGCTGACAAGCGCATGGAGATGGCGCGCCTCATCGGCGATCTCACCGTGTCGGATCAGGCGGGCTGGATGTCGGTCATCTCACTACATGGCGGCGGTTCGCCGGAAGCGATGAAGCGCGAGATCTGGCGCAATTATCCCGTGCAAGAGAAAAAGGACCTGATCGACGCGCTGCTCGACCGCGGCGTGCTGGATACGGGCGAGCGCGTGTCCAAGCAGCCCGGCCGCTGCTGTGCGCAGGGCTGCGAGACGCCGGCCGTCGCGAGCGAGGCGGCGGAGTAGGCGCGCGCCTGATCGGAACCTTGACCGCCTCGGCCCGTTACGAGGACAGATCGCCGCGTATCGTCGTGGCCTGTCGATTGGCGTTGCAGCGATGGCGCTCAAAAAATTCGGCCCGCTTCTGATTCCGGAATTTGGTTTCCTGAACAGCCGGGTTCGCGTGAAATGGATTCTTGCTGCGCTTGTTCTCGCGCCGGTCCTCGCCTTCTGCTACGTAGCGCTCGGCGGCGCGCCGACCGCAGCCGACAGGCCTGACTCCTGGGCCGCGCGCCACTTCCTCCATTTCGCATTCAAGCGCAGCGTCGCAGCCGGCGCGCGATACGTCATCCCGCCGGATGATCTGAATGCGCCAGGCCGCATCAAGCTTGGCGCGCAGGGCTTCTCCATGGTTTGCGCCAATTGTCATGGCGCGCCGGGCGCCGGGCAGTCCGTCGTCGCCCTCTCGATGAATCCGAGGCCGCAATATCTTCCGCATGTCGTAGGCCAGTTCACGGATAGCGAACTCTTCGTCATCATTCGCGATGGCGTTCATTTCTCGGCCATGCCGGCCTGGCCAACCGCAATGCGCGGTGACGAGATATGGTCGATGGTCGCATTTGTTCGCCAATTGCCGAAGATGGACGCCGCAACCTACGCCAGCCTCGCAGCGCATCCGGACGCCAAGGACGCTCCGGCCATCGCGCGGGAGGCAAATGCCGCGCTGAGGCCAGCCGACGCACGCAACGCCGCCCCGCCAGCGGACGAATTTCTCTACGCGGCGCCGGCCACGGGCTTCGGCGCGCCGGTGCTCGCCAGCAACCCGACGGCGGTCTGCGCGGGGTGCCATGGCGCTGGCGACGGCGCGCCGACGCAGGGCGAAGCGCCCAACCTAACGATCCAGGACGGCGCGTATTTGCGTGCGGCTCTCGAAGCCTATGTCGGCGGCGCCCGCAAGAGCGGCTACATGCGCGAGATCGCCTCGCAATTGTCCAGCGCCCAGATCGACGCGCTCGCCGAGCATTACGGCAACCAGCCGGCCGCAACCTCCCCAGCGCGGGCCCAGGCAGACGCAGCCATTCTACGGCGCGGCGAGGAAATTGCGCTGCGTGGCGTGCCCGAAACGGCGACGCCTGCCTGCGCGAACTGTCACGACGGCCCGGGCGCGAAAATCAGCGGCGCGCCCCGCATCGCCGGCCAATCGGCGGTCTATCTCCAGCGGCAATTGACCGCTTTCCGCACGGGCGGGCGCGGCGCGACAGGCCTGTGGAACCCGATGCCGACCATGGCCCACGACTTTTCCGACGCTGATATAACGTCGCTGGCGGCCTATTACGCAAGCCTGGCGCCGACCAAGGGCAAGCCCGCCGCGATGGTGGCGGTCGTTCGCGAGGGCGATCCCGACAAGGGTCATGCGCGCTTCGACGCCATCTGCAGCAAATGCCACATGCAGGGCGGACGTGGCGATGCTGACGGTCTGCGGCCGGATCTGACCCTCCAGTCGGCGGCCTACGTCACGCAGACCCTGCAGGCTTTTCGCGCCGAGCAGCGCGGGAACAACAAGATGTTCGAAGTGGCCCAGAGCCTGAATTTCGGAGAGATCGCCGATCTCGCCGCCTATGTGCAGTCATTGGCGCCGCAGGTCTCGACGGCGCGGCCGGCGGCCGGTCAGGCTTCGGGCGAGGGAGCCGACATGCTTGCAAGCCACGGCGATCCGGCTCGCGGCGTCCCGGCTTGCAACGCATGCCATGGCGCGGACGGCGTATCCGCCCTGCCGCTCGTACCCCGTCTGAATGGCCAGAGCGCCCAATATCTTCAGGCGCGGCTGGACAGCTTCGCCAACGCCGGGCGGGGCGACGTCAGCGGGCTGAACCCCATGCCGCAGATCGCATCGCGGCTGACCGCACAGGAGCGCGCGGCGCTGGCCGTGCATTTCGCGAATGCGCCTCTGTTGCAGAAGACGCAGACGACAGCCGCCATACACTAGGCCGGCTGGCTCAGTGTGCGCGCGATATGCAGAAATCTACAGTTTCCAGGAGCGCGGTCTTGACCGGCGACTGGCCGAAAATCTCCAGCGCATCGCGCGCCATCGCGCCATAATGGCGCGCGCGCTCGATCGTATGCACGAGCGCGCGGGGGTTGCGCAAGATGGCGAGCGCTGTCTCGAGATCGCCGTCGGCA
>CAMFKC010000129.1 GCA_945956975.1 uncultured Methylocystaceae bacterium
TTGTCCGGACCCTCGATGCGCTCCTGCAGCCAGGACTTCTCCGCGGGATCGGAGATGTGCATGAACTCGTAGCCGATGGTCGAGCAATAGGTGCGGCGCAGGATCGCGAGCATTTCGAAGATGGTCGCGTATTCGAGGCCGAGCACGTGATCGATGAAGATCTTGCGGTCGTAGTCGCCGTCCTCGAAGCCGTAGGACGAGGGATGCAATTCCTCGTGGTCGCCGCGCTCCTCGATGCCGAGGGGATCGAGATTGGCGTGCAGATGGCCGCGCATGCGATAGGCGCGGATCATCATGATGGCGCGCACGGAATCGCGGGTCGCGCGCACGACGTCGGCGTCGGACAGCGCGGCGCCCGAGGCCTGCGCCTTGGCCTTGATCTTGTCGCCGATCGCCTTCTCCGCCGCCGGCCAGTCGCCGTCGAGCGCGTTGACGAGATCGCCCTTGGGCGCCATCGGCCAATTCTTGTTCTTCCACGGAGCGCCGCGCGCGTTCTTCTCGACGGCGGCCTTGTCGTCCTTCAGCGCGTCGAAGAATTCGCGCCATTGCGGATCGACGGAAGCGGGGTTCTGCTCGTAGGCGTCCTGCAATTGCGCGACGTAGGTCGCGTTGCCGCCGTAGAGAAACGAGGTGTCCGCAAAGGAGGCGTTCTGCGCCGAGCGACCTGCGCCGGCTCCGTTCGACCCTGTATCGGCCATGCTCCACTCCCTGGAATTGCGCAGCCCGGACAGCCACGCCGGTCCGGACGCGCGAAAATTCCGCCGCGCGTCCGCGTCATGTCTTCACAAATTTATGTCGCGCCCCGCCCGTGGGCGGAGCGCGAAGCCGATCAGCCCTTGAGCAGAGCGGCCAGCGTCGTGCCGAGGCGCGCGGGCGAAGGCGACACCTTGATGCCCGCCTCTTCCATCGCCGCGATCTTGTCTTCCGCGCCGCCCTTGCCGCCGGAGATGATCGCGCCGGCATGGCCCATGCGACGTCCGGGTGGGGCGGTGCGGCCCGCGATGAAGCCGACCATCGGCTTCTTGCGGCCGCGCTTGGCCTCGTCCTTGAGGAACTGGGCGGCGTCTTCTTCCGCGGAGCCGCCGATCTCGCCGATCATGATGATCGACTTAGTTTCGTCGTCGGCGAGGAACATCTCCAGCACGTCGATGAACTCGGTGCCCTTGACGGGGTCGCCGCCGATGCCGACCGCCGAGGTCTGGCCGAGGCCCACCTGCGTGGTCTGGAACACCGCTTCATAGGTAAGCGTGCCGGAGCGCGAAACAACGCCCACCGAGCCGCGCTTGAAGATATTGCCCGGCATGATGCCGATCTTGCATTCGCCGGCCGTCATCACGCCCGGGCAGTTCGGGCCGATGAGGCGCGACTTGGAGCCGATCAGCGAGCGCTTCACGCGGATCATGTCCTGAACCGGAATGCCCTCGGTGATGCAGACGATGAGCGGGATCTCTGCGTCGATCGCCTCGCAGATGGCGTCGGCGGCGCCGGGCGGGGGAACGTAGATGACGGACGCGTCGGCGCCGGTCTTCTCGCGGGCTTCCGCCACCGTGTCGAAGATCGGCAGGCCGAGGTGCGTCGCGCCGCCCTTACCGGGCGAGGTGCCGCCGACCATCTTGGTGCCGTAGGCGATCGCCTGCTCGGAGTGGAAGGTGCCGTTCTTGCCGGTGAAGCCCTGGCAGATGACCTTTGTGTCTTTGGTGATCAGGACGGACATCAGGCGGCTTCCTTCACGGCTTTCACGATCTTCTGGGCGGCGTCGTCGAGGTCATCGGCGGGGATCACGTTCAGCTTGGATTCCGAGATGATCTTCTTGCCCTGGTCGACATTAGTGCCTTCGAGGCGCACGACGAGCGGCACCTTGAGGCCGACTTCCTTGACGGCTGCGATCACGCCCTCGGCGATGATGTCGCACTTCATGATGCCGCCGAAGATGTTGATCAGGATGCCCTTCACGTTCGGGTCGGCGGTGATGATCTTGAACGCCGCCGTCACCTTCTCCTTGCTCGCGCCGCCGCCGACGTCGAGGAAGTTCGCCGGGCTTTCGCCGTAGAGCTTGATGATGTCCATCGTCGCCATGGCGAGGCCGGCGCCGTTGACCATGCAGCCGATCGTGCCGTCGAGCGTGATGTAGTTGAGGTCGTACTTCGAGGCTTCGAGCTCGGCCTTGTCCTCTTCCGTCTCGTCGCGCAGCGCCGCGATGTCGGGGTGGCGGTAGAGCGCGTTGTTGTCGAACGACACCTTGGCGTCGAGGCACTTGAGGTTGCCGTCGGTGGTGACGATCAGCGGGTTGATCTCGAGCATCTCCATGTCCTTCGCGACGAAGGCCTTGTAGAGCTTCTCGATCAGCGACTGCGCCTGCTTGGCGAGGTCGCCGGTCAGGCCCAGCGCCTGCGCGACGCGGCGGCCGTGGTGGCCCATCACGCCGGTCGCCGGATCGACGGAGAAGGTGATGATCTTCTCGGGCGTCTTGTGGGCGACTTCCTCGATGTCCATGCCGCCTTCCGTCGAGACGACGAAGGCGATGCGCGAGGTCGACCGATCGACGAGCATCGATAGGTAGAATTCCTTGGCGATGTCGGAGCCTTCCTCGATGTAGAGGCGGTTGACCTGCTTGCCGGCCGGGCCGGTCTGGATGGTCACCAGCGTTGCGCCGAGCATCTGCTTGACGTTGGCGACGACGTCTTCGACCGACTTGGAGAGGCGCACGCCGCCCTTCTCGCCGGCGGAGGATTCCTTGAACTTGCCCTTGCCGCGGCCGCCGGCGTGAATCTGCGACTTCACGACCCAGAGCGGGCCGCCCAGCTCCTTGGCGGCCTTCTCGGCGTCCTCGGCCTTCAGCACGGCGACGCCGCGCGAGACGGGCGCGCCGAATTCCTTCAGTACGGCTTTCGCCTGATATTCATGGATGTTCATTCGAATTTTCCCCTGTCACGCACGTTCGGGCGTGCGATGAAGCGTTTCCCTTTCCTGGCGGGAGCCGACGCCTTTGCCCAGCATCAGCTCCGCCCGTGACGATCAGGCGAAGGCCGGATCGATCTTCTTGCAGGCTTCGATGAGGCCTTGGACGGCGGCGACCGACTTCTTGAACATTTCGGTCTCGGCGGCGTCGAACTCGATCTCGACGACCTTCTCGACGCCGTTGGCGCCGATGACGGCGGGAACGCCGACATACATGTCCTTCACGCCGTACTGGCCGGTGAGGTGCGCGGCGATCGGCAGGATGCGGCGCTGGTCGTTGAGATAGGCTTCAGCCATGGCGATGGCGGAGGCCGCCGGCGCGTAGAAGGCCGAGCCGGTCTTGAGCAGAGCGACGATCTCGCCGCCGCCCTTGCGTGTGCGCTCGACGATCGCGTCCAGCTTGTCTTGGGTGAGCCAGCCCATCTTGACGAGATCGGGCAGCGGCACGCCGCCGACTGTGGAATGACGGACCAGCGGGACCATGTCGTCGCCGTGGCCGCCGAGCGTCATGGCGTGGACGTCCTTGACGGAGACGTTGAGGGCTTCGGCCAGGAAATAGCGGAAGCGGGCGGAGTCCAGCACGCCGGCCATGCCGACGACCTTGTTGGCCGGCAGGCCGGACGCCTTCTGCAGCGCCCAGACCATGGCGTCGAGCGGGTTGGTGATGCAGATGACGAAGGCGTTGGGGGCATGCTGCTTGATGCCGGCGCCGACGGAAGCCATGACCTTGAGGTTGATGCCGAGCAGGTCGTCGCGGCTCATGCCGGGCTTGCGGGGCACGCCGGCCGTCACGATGATCACGTCAGCGCCTGCGATGTCCTTGTAATCGTTCGCGCCGGAGAGCTTCGCGTCGAAGCCGTCGACCGGGGAGGATTCGGCGAGGTCGAGCGCCTTGCCCTGCGGCGTGCCTTCGGCGATGTCGAACAGGACGATGTCGCCGAGTTCCTTGAGGCCGGCGAGATGGGCCAGGGTGCCGCCGATCTGGCCGGCACCGATCAATGCGATTTTCTTACGCGCCATGTTGTCCATCCCTGTCGAACCGCCCGAAGGCCAATTGGGGCGGACGGTCGTATCGCCCGCCATATCCTGCCGTCCCGGAGCGAAATCGAATTAACCCCGCGAACGCGTCGTTTCTTTGAACCGATCACGGGAAACTGGCAAGGCAACGAAAGACTCAGGCGCGGCCGTTGGCGGCTTGTTATGACGATGGAGGGGGCAGCCATCAGCATTCCCGATAAGAAATCCGCGCGTTACGATTGGTTCAGCATGGCGCCCAATCGACAGGCGACCGGTTACAGTTTTCAAAAAATGTAATCTGTCGTCGCTTTGCTTTACCCCCGCCCCGCGCGAAGTTCCAGCAGAAGCATGCGGGTGACGCGCCCCGCCCGGGTATTGAGAGCGGAGCGCGCCGTCCGCGCATCGAGGATGACGGCCGCCGGGTGGACGAAGCGATGGGCGACGTCGAAGACGAGGGTCAGCGCCCGCTGCAGGTCGGTCTGGCGGAAATTGCCCTGCGAAAAACCTTCCTCGATGGTCCGCTGGATAGCGCCCTGGAGACGGGCGCGGTGCTTGCGGGCGACGGGGGCGTCCGCCTGCGCAGCTTCGGCCAGTATACGGAAGAGTTGCGGGTCGCGCTCCAGCTTGTCGCGGTAGGCGCGCTGGATGGCGAACAGGATCCGCTCGAGCTTGTCCGGCGCCGGGTCCGGGCTTTCGGCGATCACCCGCACCTCCGCCTCGATCGGCTTGAGCCAGTCGGCTGTGACCTCTTCGATCAGGGCGGCCTTGGACGGAAAGTAGCGGTAGACGTTGGCGTGCGACATGCCCGCGGCTTCGGCTATGGCGACGACCGTCGCGCGGCGGGGCCCGTAGCGGCGCAGGAAGGTCGCCGCGGCATCCATGATGCGGGCGTCGGCCGGAAGATCGCCGGGTTTCGATTCAGCCGGCATGGCGCGGTCAGGTCTCCACCAGTCCGCCGGTGTCGCCGGAGGAGTCCGACAGCGAGCCGTGGGGCAGGGCGAGATAGTCGGTCGACTGCATCTCGATCAGGCGCGAGACCGTGCGATCGAATTCAAAGGCCTCGTGCCCCTCCGTGCCCGCGTAGAGCGACTGTGGCGCGGCGGCTGCCGCGGCGACCAGCTTCACGCGATGATCGTAGAGTGCGTCGATCAGGACGATGAAGCGCTTCACCTCGTTCTTCTTCGCGGGATCGAGAACAGGAATGCCGTCCATCACGATCGTATGGAAGGTGCGCGCGATCTCGACGAAGTCGCTCGCGCCGAGCGGCCGGTCGCAGAGGTCTTCGTAGCGCACGCGCGCGACATTGTGCGCAGCCTCGGGGATTGGAACGTCGCGGTTGAAAACCTGCACTTTCGCCGGCGCGCCCCGCGCGACGCCGGTCAGCGCCTGAAACAGCTTCTGCAACTTTTCGGTCGCGGCTTCGCCGAGCGGCGTGAACCAGACTTCCGAGCCCGACAGTTTTTCGAGACGGAAGTCGGTGCGCGATTCGAGCTTCGTGACTTCCATCTTCTGCCTGATCATGTCGATGAATGGCAGGAAGAGCGCGCGGTTGAGGCCGTCGCGATAGAGATCGCCGGGCTCGACATTCGAGGTCGCGACGACGACGACGCCTTTCTCGAACAGCGCGCGGAACAGGCGTCCCAAAATCATCGCATCGGCGATATCCGTGACGACGAATTCATCGAAGCAGAGGAGCCAGGCCTCCTCGGCGAGATCGGCGGCGACGGGTGCGATCGGATCGTCGCCCTTCACCTCGCCCGCCTTCAGCTTCTGGCGCCACACGTGCACGCGCGCATGGACGTCGGCCATGAAGGAATGGAAGTGCGCACGGCGCTTGCGGCGAACGTCCACGGTGTCGAAGAACAGGTCCATCAGCATGGTCTTGCCGCGGCCGACCGAGCCCCAGATGTAGAGGCCTCGCGGCGGCTCCGGCGCCTTGCGCGCGCCGAACAGCCAGCCGAGCGGGCTCGACTTGCGCGCCATCTGCGCCTCGACGAGCGCCGTGCAGAGCGCATCGAGTTTCTTCAGCGCCTCGATCTGCGCAGGATCGCTCTCGATCTCGCCGCGCGCGACACGTTCGGAATAGCGCCTCTGGATCGTTCCTGACATTGCCAGTCCTAGAGACCGCCCATCGCGCAGACGATCTTCCATTCCTCGTCTGTCACCGGTTGGACCGAAAGACGCGAATTATTCACGAGAACCATCTTCGCGAGTTTCGGCTCCGCCTTGATCGCAGCCAGCGTCACGGGCGTCCTGAACGGCTTCTTCGCGCGCACGTCCACCATTCCGAACTTGCCGCTCTCGTCCGTCGGATCGGGGTAGAAGGTCTTGATGATCTCGACGACGCCGACGACCGCGCGCTCCTCGTTCGAATGATAGAAGAAAGCTGTCTCGCCCTTCTTCATCGCCATCAGGCACTGCTTCGCCTGATGGTTGCGCACGCCGTTCCAGAACGTGCCCTTGGCGCCGGCCTCCACCTGCTGCGCCCAGGACCAGACGGACGGTTCGCTCTTCATCAACCAGTGGGCCATCGGGATTCAGACCTCCGACTTCTTCGGGCGCATCAACAGGGATTCGATCGCGGAGTCTATGCTCATCTGGTTCGACACGATGGCGTCGACCACCGCGGAGATGGGCATTTCGACGCCGCGTTCGGCGGCCAGCTCCACCAG
>CAMFKC010000130.1 GCA_945956975.1 uncultured Methylocystaceae bacterium
TTCAACCCGCACGCCGTTTCCTTCACGCGCACCTGCGAAAAATCCGCGACCACGTCCGGCTGCATATAGGCTGCGGGATCGCCGATCTCGTAGAGCAACTGCTCCTTGCAGGTCGCCGCCGTCACCGCGCCGCCGGCGTAGTCGAGCTTGGCGATCTCGATCGCGCCGGTCTCGTCGACCACGCCGATCGGGAAGCCGAGCCGCGCAAGACCTGCAATGTCCTTCACGCCGGGATCGGCGAAATAGCCCCCGGTGATCTGGCCGGCGCATTCGAGCAGGTGGCCTGCCATCACGCCCCGGCCGAGCATTGGCCAGTCGTCATCGCGCCAGCCGAATTCGTGCAGCAATGGACCAAGAAACAGCGCGGGGTCGGAAACGCGGCCGGTGATCACGATGGTCGCGCCGGCGGCGAGCGCGTCCGCGATCGGGCGGCCGCCGAGATAGGCATTGGCGGACACCAGCTTCTCGCGCATCTGCGACGCGCGGAGCCCTGGTTCGATCAGCTCCGGATCGTCGGCGAGGAGAACATCGAGCACGTCGTCGCCGGTGACCGCGGCCACGCGCTGATCGCCCAGGCCCATGTCGCGGCAGATCGCCGCCGCGCGTCGGGCGGCTGCGAGCGGATTGGCTGCGCCCATGTTGGTGACGATCCTGACGCCCTGCGCGGCGCAGAACGGCAGCACGGCGCGAAGGCGGCGCTCCAGCAGCGGGTCGAAGCCCGCGTCCGGATTTTCCAGCTTCGCCAGTTGCGCGATGGCGATTGTGCGCTCGGCCAGGCACTCGAAAACGAGATAGTCCAGTGCGCCGTCGCGCGCGAGCTCGATCGCCGGTTCGATCCGGACGCCCTGGAAGCCGGAGCCTGCGCCCAGTCGGATTGATCTGCCCAAGTTGCGTTTCCTCTTTGCGCGGGAGGCTAGGGCAGGGGCGCGTGCGGCGCAATTGCATGGCCGAAAGCGCTCCATTAGCCTCACGGCCTCTTCAGACCACGAGGACCATCATGAGCAAGCAATCCGACAGCGATCTCTTCAAGCAGGGCCTTGCCGTGCGCAGCGAAGTGCTGGGCGCCGACTATGTGAAGAAGTCCCTGGAGAGCGCCGACGAGTTCATGATGGCCTTCCAGAACATCACCACCGAAATGTGCTGGGGCTACGCCTGGACCCGGCCGGGCCTCGACAAACGCACGCGCTCGATCGTCAATCTCGCCATGCTCACGGCACTGTCGAAGCCGCACGAACTCAAGCTGCATGTGAAGGGCGCGCTGACCAACGGGCTGACAGTGGAGGAAATCAAGGAGATCCTGCTGCACGCCACCGTCTATTGCGGCATTCCCGCCGGACTCGAAGCGTTCAAAGCCGCGCACGAGGTGCTCAAGGCCGAGGGCGCGTTGCCCAGCAAATAGGCTCAGCTTCAGTCATAGGCGTTTGAAAAGACTGTGACATCTGGTCACATATTCAAATTTTTAGATTGATTCCAAAAACAGGCTGCATAGAGTGCCGCGCGAACGCGGACGGCTTTCGTCTGCGCACCTGCATTCTCATCAGGAGGCTTCCGTGCAGCTCAAGGGTTCGAAGACAGAACAGCATCTCAAGGACGCGTTCGCAGGCGAATCGCAGGCCAATCGCCGCTATCTCTATTTCGCCAACAAGGCCGACGTCGAAGGTTATCCGGATGTCGCGACCCTGTTCCGCTCCACAGCGGAGGGCGAGACCGGCCACGCGCACGGCCATCTCGAATATCTCGAGACGTGCGGCGACCCGGCCACCGGCATGCCCTTCGGCGAAACGAAGGCGAACCTGGCGACCGCGGTTGCGGGCGAGACGCATGAATACACCGACATGTATCCCGGCATGGCCAAGGATGCGCGCGCGGAAGGCTTCGACGAGATCGCCGACTGGTTCGAGACGCTGGCCAAGGCCGAGCGCTCGCACGCCAACCGCTACCAGAAGGCGCTGAACGAGATGGCGTGAGCCGTCTCGCCCGCATTCCGAAAACCTCATCCTGAGGAGCGCGGCGCGAGCCGCGCGTCTCGAAGGATGGCCGCATCCCCCATGCTTCGAGACGGCGCTGCGCGCCTCCTTAAGCATGAGGAGGTGTGTTTGCCGGCGCCCCCTTGTTGGTGCGTGCGCCGTCCCACCAAAGGACTCAACCGTGGCCGGACCCCGCGAAGGCAACCTCCAGGCGCCGACGCGCCATCCGCTCGATTGGCGCAATCCCGACTTCTACGACAAGGGCAAGCTGCTCCACGAGATGGAGCGCGTGTTCGACATCTGCCACGGCTGCCGCCGCTGCGTCAGCCTGTGCCAGTCGTTCCCGGTGCTGTTCGACCTCGTCGACGAATCCGAATCGATGGAAGTCGACGGCGTGGCCAAGGCCGACTACTGGAAGGTGGTCGACCAGTGCTACCTCTGCGACCTCTGCTACATGACCAAGTGCCCCTACGTGCCGCCGCACGAGTGGAACCTTGATTTCCCGCACCTGATGCTGCGCGCCAAGGCCGTGCGCCACCAAAAGGAAGGCGCCAGTTTCCGCGACCGCACGTTGACCTGGACCGACATGATGGGCGCGCTGATCGCCAATCCCGTCGTCGCGCCGGTCGTGAACGCCGCCAACCGCAGCGCGAAGCTGCGCGAGGCGCTGGACCGCGCCGTCTCGATCCATCCCAACGCGTGGACGCCGGACTATACGACGAAGAAGCTGCGCAGCCGTCTCGCGCCGCTGCCCGCGGACACGCAAGGCGAGCCGGCCGGCCGCACGACGGGCAAGGTTGCGCTCTTCGTCACCTGCTACATCAATTCCAACGAGCCTGCGCCGGGCGAGGACATGCTCGCCGTCTTCGCGCACAACGACATTCCCGTCACCATTGCTAGCCATGAAAAATGCTGCGGCATGCCGAAGCTGGAACTCGGCGACCTCGATGCGGTGAAGCGCGCGCGCGACGAGAACATTCCCGTGCTGGCGAAACTGGTGGATGAAGGCTGGGACCTGACTGCGCTGGTGCCGTCCTGCGTTCTGATGTTCAAGCAGGAGCTGCCGCTGATGTTCCCCGACGAAGCGGACGTGCAGAAGGTCCGCGCGGCCTTCTTCGATCCCTTCGAATATCTGATGCTCCGCCACCGCGAGGGCAAGCTGAAGACAGATTTCAAGAACGGCCTCGGCAAGGTCGCCTATCACGCCGCCTGCCATCAGCGCGTGCAGAACATCGGGCCGAAGACCAAGGAAATCCTGTCGCTCATTCCCGACACCGAGATCGAGGTCATCGAACGCTGCTCGGGCCATGACGGCACCTATGCGGTCAAGACGGAATTTCACGATCTCGCGATGAAGATCGTGAAGCCCGTCGTCTCCCGCGTCGAGCAGGCGCAGCCGGACCACATCAGTTCCGACTGCGCCATGGCCGGCCATCACATCGCGCATGCGCGGGGAAAGGGCGACCAGCCCGAGCACCCGATGACGCTGCTGCGCAAAGCCTATGGAGTTTGACCATGCTTCGGCATGAAGACCTGTTCAGCCTCGAGCAATATGCCCGCGAACGTCCGACGTTTCGCGCAAAGGTGATGGCGCACAAGAAGGTGCGGCTGGTGGAGCTCGGCAAGCATGCCTCGCTGCATTTCGAGGATGCGCTGACGATGAAATACCAGGTGCAGGAAATGCTGCGGCTGGAACGAATCTTCGAGCCGGAGCTGATCCAGGAAGAGCTCGACGTCTACAATCCGCTGATCCCTGACGGCGCCAACTGGAAGGCGACCCTCATGGTCGAATATCCCGACGTCGAGGAGCGCAAGCGCCAGCTCGCGCGGCTGATCGGCATAGAGACGGCGGTATGGGCGCAGGTCGCCGATTTCGCGCGCGTGCATCCGATCGCCAACGAGGACCTGGACCGCCAGACCGAGGACAAGACGTCGGCCGTGCATTTCCTGCGCTTCGAGCTGACGCCAGAAATGGCGGCCGCCGCGAAGGCGGGCGCTGCGATCCGCATGGGCGTCGACCATCCGCACTACCAGGCGGAGCTGACGCTGGCGCAGCCGGTGCGGGATTCGCTCGCCGCCGACCTCGCCTGAGATTCATGGCGGTGCGGCGTCCCCGCCCGCAGGCGGATTGAGTATCAAAACATCCGAATGTGTCGTTTGCGATTGCCGCGTCTATAAGCGGCGGCCACGCGGGCAGGAGGATGTTATGGACGGTTTACGCGCGCTGCTGTCGGAGAATTCCGCCGTGGCGCAAGCCATCGGCGGGCTGATCATCGGCGCATTCTTCGGCGTCGTCGTCCAGCGCACGAATTTCTGTGCGATGGGCGGCATATCCGACATGCTGACCTTCGGCGACACGCGCCGGTTCCGCGCCTGGGTGCTGGCGAGCGCCGTCGCGCTGATCGGCGCGCAGGCGCTGGCCGCGGCAGGCGTCGTCGATCTCTCCAAGTCCATGTACATGGCGCCGACGTTCGACTGGCTCGGCGCCATCATCGGCGGGCTGATGTTCGGCTTCGGCATGTGCTTTGCCGGGGGCTGCGCGAGCCGCAACCTCGTGCGCGCGGGCGCCGGCGATCTGCGCGCGCTGTTCATCGTCATTCTCATGGGCATCGCCGCCTATGCGGCGATCGGCGGACTGCTCGGCCCGATCCGCGCCGACCTGTCCAACGCCACCGCGCTCAAGCTCGACGCCTTCGGCATGGGCGACCAGGGGCTGGGCACTCTGATCGCAAAGTTGGCGAAGATCGCGCCCTCGACTGCGGTCGCCGTCGCGACGGCGGTCGTGGCGCTCGCCATGCTCGCCTATTGCTTCGCCGATGCTGAGTTCCGGTCGTCGCCGGTGCATGTTGCGTCGGGCGTCCTTGTCGGCCTCGCGGCGGCCGCGGGCTGGGCCCTGACGGGACTTTCGATCGACGAAATGGCTGCCTCCGCGGCGCCGCAATCGCTCACCTTCGTGCGCCCTTCCGGCGACACGCTGGAATGGATCCAGCGCTTCACCGCGCAGCGCATGCCGGGGTTCGGCGTCGCCACAGTCTTCGGCGTGCTGATCGGCGCCTTTCTGGGCGCGATCACCTCCGGACGCTTCCGCCTTTCCACCTTCGTGGATACGTCCGACACGCTGCGCGGCATGTTCGGCGCGATCTTCATGGGCGTCGGCGGCGTGGTAGCGCTCGGCTGCACGCTGGGACAGGCGATCACCGGCGTCTCGACGCTGGCGATGGCCTCCTTCGTCGCCTTCGCAGCCATCGTGGCGGGCGGGGTCGCGGGGATCAAGACGATCGAACGGATGGCTTAGGTCTGCTTCAACCCTCATCCTGAGGAGCGATGCGAAGCATCGCGTCTCGAAGGATGGCCGGATCAGCATTCTCTTCGTGACCATGCTTCGAGACGCCGCGCTGGCGCGCGGCTCCTCAGCATGAAGGGTAGGGAATAACTATCTACCTGAATTGCACACCGCCATCCACGTCGATCACGCTGCCGCTGACGTAGGCGAGGCGGTCCGACGCCAGCATGGCGGTCAGCGCGGCAATTTCTTCCGGCTCGGCGGGCCGTCCGAACGGCAGGCCAGACAGGAATTCCTCCCACTTGCTGTCGTCGCCATTGTCGCGCTGACGCGCGCGGGCCTTGGACAATTCGATGATGCGGTCCGTGCGCGTGGAGGCCGGGTTGATGCCGACGACGCGCACGTTGTTTTCCGGCGTCTTGCCGCCCAGCGCCTTGGTGAAGGAAATGAGCGCTGCATTGCCGGCGGCGCCGCAGACATAATCCCAGCGGGGCGAAACGCCTGCCAACCCGATGATGTTGACGATACAGCCGGAGCGGCGCGCGAACATGGCGGGCAGGTAGAGCTGCGTCAGGTGGATGTAGCCGAAGACCTTGAGGCTCCACGCCTCCTGCCACGTGTCCATCGAGAGGCCGAGAATATTGCCGCCGGGAATGGCGCCGGCGTTGTTGACGAGAATGTCCGGGGCCGGCACGGCGGCGGCGAGCTTCTGGCGATCCTCGGCCTTCGACAGGTCGGCGGCGAAGATCTGCGCCTGCGATCCCACCTGCTTCTGCGCTTCGGCCAAACGTCCGGCGTCGCGGGAGACCAGCGTGACGGTGCATCCCTCCGCGACCAGCGTCCTGGCGCAGGCGAGCCCAATGCCCTTCGATGCGCCGGTAACGACCGCATGCCTGCCCTGCAATCCCAGATCCATGTTGTTTCCTCCCGTGCTCTTGCTTCCATTGTCGCCGGGCGCCACGATTTTTCAAACCGGGTCAGTCAGGGGAGAAACGCAATGGTCCTCATCGAATTCGCCATGGCGCCGCGCGGCGTCGGAGAGAGCCTCAGCCCCTATGTGGCGCGCATTCTCGATGTGATCGACAAGTCGGGCCTCTCGTATCAGCTGACGCCGATGGGCACGATCATCGAGGGCGAGTGGGACGAGGCGATGGCGGTGGTCGACGCCTGCTTCAAGGCGCTGGAAAAGGATTGCCCGCGCATCGGCGTGAACTTCAAGGCCGACTGGAAGCCCGGCAAAGAGAGCCGGCTGAAGAGCAAGGTCCAGCACGTGGAGAACGAGATTGGGCGGAAGTTGAGCACGTAGAAGCGCAGCGTTCCGTCATTGCGAGCGTAGCGAAGCAATCCAGAGCCGGGTCGTGGCTCTGGATTGCTTCGTCGCT
>CAMFKC010000131.1 GCA_945956975.1 uncultured Methylocystaceae bacterium
GCCCGCGATAGACGAAGGCGCGCGCCTCATGCGGCATCAGCGTCCATGTGCCGAGGGTGAGCGGGCTTGTCCATGCGAACAGGCAGACCCCCGTCAGCACCAGCGCGATGAACGCGAGAATGGCGATCACAAAAACGGCCATGAGCATCATCGCGCCGCCGATGAAGCCAGCGATAATCGCAATGGCCGTGAGTTCATCCTTGGCGTTGTTCTGGGACATGTCACATCTCCCGTTGCGGTGAAGGATCAGCGTTCGAGCCGGAGCGCCATGGAGCGTTGCCGCGTCCGCTCCGGCGGGCCGTGCGTCCCGCGCGAGAGCGCGAGGAAGCGCCCGAGATCGCGGCGCAGATCGAGCAGTTGTTCAGCCTGTCCGCGCCTCAGCTCCTTGAACTGCGCTTGCAGGACGCGCCGCTGTTCGAGCTGTCTGTCTATGAGCGCCTGCCGTTCGGCGGCATGCCTGTCCTTCGTGCGGGTGGCTTCGTCTTCATTGGCGGCGCGTACCTTCTGGTACTCGCCGGTGATCCGGTGCCAGAGGCCCCGCAGACCCTTAGGCAGGCGCGCGGCACGTTGTTTGGTTTCTGCCAGCCATTCGGCGCTTTGCTTCTGATCGAGCTTTTGCCGGGCTTCCCGATGGAGATGCGTCATCTCCATCTTAGAATGGCCGAGCGACGCCGAGCGCTTGAGGAAGCGCGTGCGGGATTCCTCGATATGGCGGCGGATGGCGGGCGTCATCGCCGCGCCGATAGTCTTCTGTGTAGCTTCAACACTGGCGAGCGTCTCGCCATCGCCGAGCCTTGCGCGGACCTCTCTGGTCTTGAGGCCAAGCATCTTCGGCAGCGAGTAGACCTCGCCGCCATGATCGAGGACGACGAAGCCGCGCTTGTCGCCTCGCGCGAGGAAGAAGCCGCGATCCTTGAGCGCCTGTGTGAAGGACTTCGGATCGTCGGATAGCTTCCAGCATTCCTGCATGGATTGCTTGAGCCAGCGCGGATCGACGCCCTGACGCTTGGCCTGTTGCCATTCGGCCAGCGTGAAGTTGATCGGATCTCGCTTGGCGGAATCCCGAATGCCATCCGGCATTGTCCAGCCATGTTCGAGATAGAGCCCGCGCGAAATCTCCGTCAGCTTGTTCTTGAAGAAGGGCAGCGGGCGCGCCGTCATCGTGTCAGCGTCGATGCGGCTCCACACGCAATGCGCATGGCGGCGGCCTTCCTTCTCATGGAAGATCACGGCGCGGGGCTGGCCCGTCAGGCCGAGCCGTTCCTCGATCTGATCGATTGCGTTCTCGAAGATCGCGACCGAAACGCGTTCGGCTTCTGGCGGCGACAACGAGAGCGAAAAGAACGGTTGTGCGCAGCGCGTGCCGCGACCGATCGCTTCCGTCTCGCGGAACGCGCCTTTGAGGTCTTCGGCATAAAAGCCGCGCAGCTCATGCAGCGCGACATGCTCGTTGTCGCGCGTGTTCATCAGATGCGCGGCCAGATTCTGACCGAAACCGCGTTGGGAGCCCTTGAGGATCATGACCGATCCTCCATCCGGTAGCCCAGCCCCTCCATCATGAGGTCGTGCAAACGGCGCACGAGGCGCAACAGCTCGCGCAGTTCGGCCTCCGTCTCCGGCGTCACCGGAAAGGTGCCGATGTTCACGGCCTTGGCGATCTGGTTCAGGTTGTTGGCGACGTTCGAGCGGGCGAACAGGCCGAGCGCCTTGGCCAGCACCCGCTTATCCTGCTTGGGCAGGGGCGAGGCGCGGCGGCGCACCTTTGGCGCGCGCTCCAGCATGCTCGCCTTGATATAGCTGCCAAGCGGAAGGCCATCCGCAGCAGCGACCAGCCGGGCGCGCTCGTCCTCCGTCAGGCGGATGCTGAACGGGACGCCCTTTTGCGGTGCGGGTTCAGCCGCGCCGGTGTTACGGGAAAGGTGGGACATGGCCGCACCTCACAACGAGGGCGGCGCAGGCCGTGCCAGCGACGTATCCTTGAGAACCTGCTCCCAGTCCGAGAGCGTATCGAAAATCTGGTTTGCTTCATCTCCGGTGAAGCGCACCATTCCCATCGGCGCGCAGCCGGCCGTTGGCACAGGCCTGCCCGCTTCCGCGCATCACCGGATCGCATTCGGCTCGGACCCGTCGAGGTTGAGCTGTGCGAGGTAGATCTGCTGGCCCGCCTCGTCGCGAACCGTGACCTGCAGGCCGATATGGTCGCCATTGGGCAACCTCTCGCCCACCATCGAGGCCAGGATGGATTTGGCCGCATCCTTGGCGCTCTCGTGGTCGGGAAAGTCGACGCCCTCGTCGTCCACATCGGTGGCCTGACCATCGTTGGTATCGAAAAAGAAGCGTGCCATCCCAGCAGAATGCGCTCGCTGGGGTTGTGTTCCTCGCGGAGACGGATTCGCTCCGTGGCCGTTCCGCGGAGGAACGCGCGAGGGCGCGATCGCGTCGCGGATTGGGCGCGAAAGCTGCCCGGATCCGCCCCGTCCTTCAGGCTTCGCCCGTCTCCCGCGCATGCGAAGCGTCCGGCTCAGACGGAGCCGGGGAGAGCCGGCGCGCCTCGAAGCTCATCATCGCCGCGCTGATCTGCTCGAACTCCTCATGGTCGACCGTTTCGATCTGCGCCCGCGAGAGCTCGCCCAGCCTCAGCGCCGCAGCCTCGTAATCCTCGTTGGTCTCGATGCTGACGGCCACGCCGCTCTCCTCAGATCACGTCTTCGATCAGGCCCAGCGCCTTGGCTTCCTGGGCCTCGATGTACCAGTTCTCCGGCGCCCGCCGCAGAACCTCCTCCATCGCAACGCGCGAGCCGCGAACGAGATTCGCGAAGCCCTCGTTCTCGATGGCGATGGAATGCTCGACCTCGTTGAGCTTGGCCTTGAGATTGGCGATGCAGGTCTTCAGCGGCCCGTCCAGCGTCACCTGCGCCTGCAGCTTGCGCTCATGGATCATCAGGCGCGTCCCGCGCGTCAGGTAGCGGTTCTGACGGGCGAAGAAGCTCATGAAGGTGGCCCCGGCCGAATAGACGGCGGCCTTGCCCAGGAAGACGAAGCGGCGCCGGGCGTCGAGGTCGCTGTGGAACCGGATGTCCTCGCCCATCATGCGGGCGACCTCGGGGTCTCCGCCGAGCGTGCTGATCTCGACGACCACCAGCCCCTCCGCCGGCGCCGCCGCCAGCCGGTCGCGGAAGAACGCATACATCGCGTAGTCGATCGGCCCGGCCAGCAGGATCGCCGGGTTGCCGAAATCCGCCGGCGCCAGCGGTGCCGCGCCTGTGGCGGCAGCCTGTTGATCGACGGCCGGTTCGGGGTTGGGCTGCAGCGCGTTCAAAGCCGGTCATCCTCGATCTTGCGGGTTCACTGCCCGTGAACGCGAACCGCCCGCGCCCGTTCCAGGGGTGCGGCAACGACGCCGCGTCGCGCGAAGGAACCGCGGCGAGCTGCTGAAAGTTTCGTCATTTGCACAGAGTGGAGGCATGCCATGACCTACTTTCCCGCGTCGCTCTTCGTGGAAACGGAACGTTGGCAGCGCCGTCCGCCGACGGGCACCGAACTCGCCACCGTGCTCGGCCGCTATTTCGAGGCGGACATCTATGTCCCCGAGCTCGCCAGGCTCAGCGGCCGGTCCTCCACCGCCATCGACTGGCATCTGCGGCAGGAGAGCGTCGTGCCTGCCACCGTCCTCGCCGCCGCCTTGCTGTTCCGCCGGTCGGGCGCGGCAGGCCCGCCGGCCAGTGGCCGCAACTGAGGCGCCTGCGTGCCGCGCGGCGCCTTGGCTGCGCCGGATCGACGCAGCGATGATCTCGGCCATCTTAACGCCCCGGTAACCGCCTCCTTTCCACCCTTGCCGGATGAAAGGAGAAAAACCGATGATCAGAACGGCGCTCTTGGCGGCCTGTCTCGTTCTCTCTGCGCAGGGAGCTGTCGAGGCCGCAAATCCGCGCTCTCTCGGACAGTTCAACGACTGGAATGCGGCCACCTACCCGGACGGGGATACGCAACGTTGCTTCATCCTCGGCGAACCCTCAGCCAAGGAACCATCCACCCTCCGCCATGGCGAGGTGTTTTTCTTCGTCCAAACCGGCAAGAGCGGTGACGAGACGGAATCCAGTTTCCAGACGGGCTATGACTTCGCGAAGGATTCGACGGTCAGCGTGACCATCGGGGACGAGAGCTTCCGCATGCTGACCCAGGGCTCCAATGCCTGGCTGGAACGGCTGGAGCGGGAGCCCGCCTTGCTCGCGGCGATGCGCGGCGGGCACGACATGGTGCTGGAGGCGCGCTCGGCGCGCGGCAACGTCACGACCTACCGCTTCTCGCTGACGGGCGTAACCGCGGCCTCGCGCATGCTGGCGCGCTGCGATGCGGATGCGGTCCGCAGCTGAGGCCTTCCCGGCTCATGCTAGGCGTCGTCGTCCCGGAGGCGGGATGACGATGCCGTCCGGAGCGGCGCTACAGGACGACGATGCCCTTGTGCTTCGCCTTGCCTTCCGGCTCGACATGGATGTTGACGAAGACGCCGGGGACCGCAACCTTGAGCGCGCTCTCGATCCGGTCGCAGATGTCGTGCGCGTCGCAGACCGGCATCGTCCCGGACACGACGAGATGGAAATCGACGAAGGTGGCCTTGCCCGCCAGCCGCGTGCGCAGCGCATGGGCCTCGATCGAGCCCTCGGCATTGGCCGAGATGATCTCGCGGATCCGCGCCAGCTCCTCGGGCGAGGCCGACTCGTCCAGCAGTCCGCTGACATTGTCGCGCACCACGGCCCAGCCGCTCCACAGCACGTTGAGCGAGACCAGCGCCGCCAGGGCCGGATCGAGCACCTTGATGCCGGTGAGGACCACGAGCGTGACGCCGACGAGCACGCCGACAGAGGTGACGACGTCGGCGAAGAGATGCTTGCCGTCGGCGCTGAGGGCCGCTGAGCGGTGGGCCTTGCCCTGCTTGATCAGGAAGCCGCTCCACAGCCCGTTGAGCACCGTCGCGCCGGTGCTGATCATCAGGCCGAGCCAGGGCGCGTCGATGTCCCGCGGCTCCAGATAGCCGTAATAGGCCTCGCGCAGGATCGCCAGCGCCGCGACGATGATCATCGCGCCGACTACCACCGCCGACATGTATTCAGCCTTGTGGTGCCCGTAGGGATGCTCCTCGTCCGGCGGAGCGGCGGCGAAGCGGATCGCGACGATGGCCGCGCAGGCCGTGGCGACGTTGATGGTGCTCTCCAGCGCATCCGAGTAGAGCGCCACGCTGCCGGTCAGCATGTAGGCGGCGTATTTCACGCCGAGCACCACGACGCTGACGAGGAGATTGCCCAGTGCGATCTGGTTGAGGGACAGGACCGGGATATTCACATCAGCTCTCCGCTTCGGCAGCGGAACCCCTGCCGACGGCGCCTCGATTCACCGATGACTTGGCGAAAGTCAAGAATCGAAAATAACGCTCTTAAAAGTCATTTGCATCTGAAAGTCTTGGCGTCGGATTTCGTTGTATTCGAAACCGATCATCAGGCCTTTTCGACCGATACGGTGGCGGAGACTTTGCGATCCGCGGGCATGGCAAGCAAAGCAGGCCCGTGGCTCTCGCGCGGAGGCCGCTTGCGGGGCGGCAGCCTTCCGGATCGTGCAGATGAATGCCGTCGTGGCGCTACATGGATGCGGCGCCGGGCAGCTCCGATCCGGGATTGTGGAGCGTCGCAGGAAACCGGAAGGTTCGGGGCCGGCCCCGCCACCGCGAAGCGGCGGCGGCGGCGGCACCGATCCGTCGCGCGTGTTCAGCGCCTGGCGTAGATGTCCTTGTACTGCTCGCGCAGCAGGTTCTTCTGGACCTTGCCCATCGTGTTGCGCGGCAGCTCGGCCACCACGAAGACCTGCTTGGGCTGCTTGAACTTGGCCAGCCGGTCCTCCAGCGCCTTGGCGATGGCCTCGGCGGTGACGGTCGCGCCGGGCTTCACCACGACGGCCGCGGTGACGCCCTCGCCGAAATCGGGATGGGCCACGCCGAAGACGGCGCTTTCGACCACGCCGGCCATCCCGTCGATCTCGGTCTCGACCTCCTTGGGATAGACGTTGTAGCCGCCGGTGATGATCAGGTCCTTGCCCCGCCCAACGATGTGGACATAGCCGGCCGGGTCGATCTTGCCGAGGTCGCCGGTGATGAAGAAGCCGTCCTCGCGGAACTCGGCCTTGGTCTTCTCGGGATTGCGCCAGTAGCCCTTGAAGACGTTCGGCCCCTTCACCTCGATCATGCCGATCTCGTCGGTCGCGAGCTCCCGCCCGCTCTCGGGATCGACCACGCGCGCACTGACGCCCGGCAGGGGAAAGCCCACCGTGCCGGCGACGCGATCGCCGTCATAGGGGTTGGAGGTGTTCATGTTCGTCTCGGTCATGCCGTAGCGCTCAAGGATGGCGTGGCCGGTCCGCTCGCTCCATTCGCGATGCGTCTCCGCCAGCAGCGGCGCCGAGCCGGAGACGAAGAGGCGCATGTGGCGGGTCGCCTCTTTCGTCAGCCGCGCATCCTGCAGCAGCCGGACATAGAAGGTCGGCACGCCCATCATCGTCGTCGCCTGCGGCAGATGGGCGAAGACCTGCTCGGGATCGAACTTAGGCAGCAGGATCATCGAGGCGCCGGACAGC
>CAMFKC010000132.1 GCA_945956975.1 uncultured Methylocystaceae bacterium
GTTCATGCCGCCACGCCCGGCCCCCGCGCCATCGGCGCCGCCGGTCTCGCCGCCGCCGCCCGCGCAGGCCGCTCCCGCGCCCGCTCCGGCCAAGCCAGCGGACGAACTCGACGCGCTCGCGTCGCTTGAAGAGGAAATGGCCAAGCTGCTCGGGCGTCCCGGCCCGAGCCGGTAATCGCAGAAGCTCAAAAGCAAAGGGGCGGCCCGAAAGCCGCCCCTTTCGTTTCCGGCGGCCAGCGCCGGTCAGTCGTCGCGATAGACGCGCTCGCGGCGCTCGTGGCGTTCCTGAGCCTCGATCGACAGCGTTGCGATCGGCCGGGCGTCGAGGCGCTTCAGGCCGATCGGTTCGCCCGTCTCCTCGCAATAGCCGTAGGAGCCGTCCTCGATCCTGCTCAGCGCCGAATCGATCTTGGCGATCAGCTTGCGCTGCCGGTCGCGCGCTCGCAGCTCGATCGCACGATCGGTTTCGGATGACGCCCTGTCGGCGATGTCGGGATGATTCTCGTTCTCGTTCTGCAGCGAGGTCAGGGTTTCCCGGCTTTCGCGCAGAATGTCTTCCTTCCAGACGAGCAGCTTGCGACGGAAATAGTCGCGCTGCCGCTCGTTCATGAAGGGCTCGTCTTCGGACGGCTTGTAGGTCGCGTCGATATCGACTGCCATTGAAGGTCCGCTCCCAAACCTTGGACTAAAGTCGCGCGGCTTATACCGAGAGGTTTGCGACGACACAATGACCGCAAACAGTTTTTGAAACGTTGCGGAAAAAGACGCCGGGCCGGGCTTCCCACAGGGAGCGGCCTGCTCCCTCTCCCCGTAAGCGGGGAGAGGGTTGGGGTGAGGGGGCCAGCGACTGAGCGGGGCGCCAGTCGCAATTCCCCTTATCCTCCGACCGAAGACGGCAAAAGCCGACTTCGTGCCGGCCTTCGGCCACCTTCTCCCCGCTCGCGGGGAGAGGGCTGCATGCGCGAGCCGGAGGCCGCTCCTAGCCCATCGCCTTCTTCAGATTCTCGTCGATCTTGTCCAGAAATCCTGTCGTCGACAGCCAGCGCTGGTCCGGTCCGACGAGCAGCGCGAGGTCCTTGGTCATGAAACCCGATTCGACGGTCTCGATGCAGACCTTCTCCAGCGTGTTGGCGAAGAGCTTCAGCGCCGTGTTGTCGTCCAGCTTGGCGCGATGGGCGAGGCCGCGGGTCCAGGCGAAGATCGAGGCGATCGAATTGGTCGACGTCTCGTGGCCCTTCTGGTGTTCGCGATAGTGGCGCGTCACCGTGCCGTGGGCGGCTTCCGCCTCCACGGTCTTGCCGTCGGGCGTCATCAGCACCGAGGTCATCAGGCCCAGCGAGCCGAAGCCTTGCGCCACGGTGTCGGACTGGACGTCGCCGTCGTAGTTCTTGCAGGCCCAGACATAGCCGCCCGACCATTTGAGCGAGGAGGCGACCATGTCGTCGATCAACCGGTGCTCGTACCAGATCTTCGCGTCCTTGTAGGCGTCCGCGAATTCCGCGTCGAAGATCTCCTGGAACAGATCCTTGAAGCGCCCGTCATAGGCCTTGATGATCGTGTTCTTGGTCGAGAGATAGAGCGGCCACTTGCGCTGCAGGGCATAGTTCATCGAGGCGCGCGCGAAGTCGCGGATCGAATCGTCGAGGTTGTACATCGACATGGCGACGCCGGCGCCGGGGAACTGGAAGACTTCGCGCTCGATGACCTGCCCGTCGTCGCCGACGAATTTCAGCGTCAGCTTGCCCTTGCCCGGCACCTTGAAGTCGGTCGCGCGATACTGGTCGCCATAGGCGTGGCGGCCGACGACGATCGGCTGCGTCCAGCCGGGCACGAGGCGCGGCACGTTCTTGCAGATGATCGGCTCGCGGAAGATCGTGCCGCCGAGAATATTGCGGATCGTGCCGTTCGGCGACTTCCACATTTCCTTGAGGCCGAATTCCTTCACCCGCGCCTCGTCCGGCGTGATGGTCGCGCATTTGACGGCGACGCCATATTTCTTGGTCGCCTCCGCCGCGTCGATGGTGATCTGGTCGCTCGTCTCGTCGCGCTTCTGGACGGAGAGGTCGTAATATTTGAGGTCGATGTCGAGATAGGGATGGATCAGCTTGTCCTTGATGAAGGACCAGATGATGCGGGTCATCTCGTCGCCGTCCATCTCGACGACGGGATTGGCGACCTGAATCTTGCTCATGACGACCTCGTTTGCTGCGCTGCGGCAATCTTTTGCTGCGCTATAGCATCCGGGCCGAACGCCTCCTAGTCAGGCTTTTGGATCAGGCGCCCGTTTGGGAGGCGCCGGGCCGGCGCCCCCCGCAGACGTCAGGCGTCTTCGGTCAGCGCCTCCTCAGCGAAGCCGACGAAGGTCGCCGCCTCTTCCACGGGCTTGCGCTCGGAAACCACCGCGTTGGCCGGGAAGCTGTGGTCTGGCCAGCCCAGCGCGATGCTCTTCATGATGATCTGGTTGTCGGCGATGCCGGCGTGTTCGCGCACCACCGGCGACTGCATGATGCCCTGGCTGTTGATGACCGCGCCGAGGCCGCGGGACCAGGCGGCGTTGACGAGCGCGGTGGCGACCGCGCCGCAATCGAAGGCGGTGTCGTCGCTGGAGGCGAGTTCCTTGTCGTAGGTGATGATCACGCAGACCGGCGCATCGAACTGCCGGAAGCCGCGCAAGACCCAGTCCTGCCGGGCGGCCTTGTCGTCGCGCGCGATGCCCATGGCGGAGAACAATTGCTTGGCGACGCCGATCTGGCGCTCGCGGTGAACGCCATCGAAGGGCTGGCCGATGCGGAATTCGCGCGAATGCGGCACGCCCGCCAGATTGCGCTCCGTATTGCCGCGGCGGATGCGGTCGAGCGGCTCGCCGGTGATGACGTAGAAGTTCCACGGCTGCGTGTTCATCGACGAGGGCGCGCGCATGGCGAGCGTCAGGATTTCCTTGATCAGCTTCGGCGGCACGGGGTCGGGCTTGTAGCCGCGAATGCTGCGCCGGCCGAGAATGACGTCGTCGAAATCCATCTTCATCTTCCTGGGTTCAAACGCATGGCGACGGCGCGGACTGAAGCAAGCCGCTGGCTGTAAATCAAGCAGCGCGTGTTCGCTCCGCGCGCACCCCTGCCGCGCGTTTCCCGCGCGGCAGGGGCGTCGCGATTAAATGGCGGTTCATACCGCTCAATTGCGCGCGTACATGGTGACCACGCAGGCGCCGCCGAGACCGAGATTGTGCTGCAAGGCGTGCGTCGCATCATCGACCTGCGTGCCGCCGGCGGTCCCGCGCAACTGGCGCGTGAGTTCGTAGCATTGGGCAAGGCCGGTTGCGCCCAGCGGGTGGCCTTTAGACAGGAGGCCGCCCGAGGGATTGGTGACGACCCGTCCGCCATAGGTGTTGTCGCCTCGGTCGATGAAGTCCTCCGCGCCGCCCTCGGCGCACAGGCCGAGAGCCTCGTAGGTGATGAGTTCGTTCTGCGCGAAGCAATCGTGCAATTCCACCACGCCGATCTCGTCGGGCCCGACGCCTGCTTTCTCGTACACCTGTTGCGCCGCAGCCTTGGACATGTCGTAGCCGACGACCTTCATCATGTCGCGGTTCTCGAAGGTCGAGGGCGTGTCGGTCGTCATCGCCTGCGCGACGATGCGCACGTCGGTGCGCAGGCCCTTGCGCCTGGCGAAGTCTTCGGAGACGAGAATGGCGGCCGCCGCGCCGCAGGTCGGCGGGCAGGCCATCAGCCGCGTCATGACGCCCTGCCACACGGCGGGCGAGGCCATCACTTCCTCCGTCGTCACTTCCTTGCGGAAAATGGCGAGCGGATTGTTGACCGCATGACGGCTGGCCTTCGCGCGCACCTTGGCGAAGGTCTCGAGCTTGGTGCCGTACTTGTTCATGTGCGCGAGCCCTGCGCCGCCGAAATAGCGCAGCGCGAGCGGGATTTCCTTGGCGTCGACCAGTTCTTCCGTCGCCTTGTCGAACATGTCGAACGGGCTCGGCCGATCCTCGAAGATCGAGCCGAGCGCCCCCGGCCGCATCTGCTCGAAGCCGAGCGCCAGCACGCAATCGACCGCGCCCGATTCTATGGCTTGGCGCGCGAGGAACAGCGCCGTCGAGCCTGTCGAACAATTGTTGTTGACGTTGACGATGGGAATGCCGGTCAGGCCGAGCGGGTAGATGGCGAGTTGGCCGGCGGTGGAGTCGCCATAGACATAGCCGGCGTAGGCCTGCTGGACGTCGGCATAGTCGATGCCCGCATCTTCGAGCGCGAGACGGCCCGCAGCCGCGCCCATTTCATTGTAGGGCGCGCTCGCGCCCGGCTTGGCGAACGGGACCATGCCCACGCCCGCGACGATGACCTTCGAACTCATGCGCGACCCCTCCGAATATCTTCTTCAGAGGCGTATATGATCAACGCGCCGGGCGGACGGCAATACCGCCCGGCCCGGGAACGGCGCGCTACGCCGCCTTGCGGCGCTCCACCCTGATGGCGCAGCTAAGGCTCCGGCCCTGCGGCCGGAGCCCGCCGCAGTCCCTCAAAGCGCTTGCAATGCGCCGTTCAGCGTTGCGCTCGGACGCATCGCCGCAGAGGTCTTCGCCACATCCGTCAGGTAGTAGCCGCCGGTGTCGACCGGCTTGCCCTGGGCGCCGATCAACTCGCCATTGATCTTCGCCTCGTTGGCCGTCAGCGCGTCGGCCAGCGGCTTGAATTTCGCGGCGAGATCCTTGTCCTTGGTCTGCGCGGCGAGCGCCTGCGCCCAATAGAGGGCGAGGTAGAAATGGCTGCCGCGATTGTCGATCTGCCCGACCTTGCGGGCGGGCGATCGGTCATGCTCGAGGATCTTGCCGTTCGCCTCGTCGAGCGTGTCGGCCAGCACCTGCGCCTTCGCATTGCCCGTCACCTGGGCCAGATGCTCCAGCGAAACGCCGAGCGCCAAAAATTCGCCGAGCGAATCCCAGCGCAGGTAGCCTTCCTCGTTGAACTGCTGCACGTGCTTGGGCGCCGAGCCGCCGGCGCCCGTCTCGAACAGGCCGCCGCCCGCCATCAGCGGAACGATCGACAGCATCTTGGCGGACGTGCCGAGCTCCATGATCGGGAACAGATCGGTGAGATAGTCGCGCAGCACGTTGCCGGTGACCGAGATCGTGTCCTTGCCCGCACGGATGCGTTCGAGCGAGACCTTCATCGCGTCGACCGGCGCCAGGATGCGGATGTCGAGGCCGTTCGTATCCTGGTCCTTCAGGTACTTCTCGACCTTGGCGATGATCTGCGCGTCATGCGCGCGGTTCTTGTCGAGCCAGAAGACGGCGGGGGTGTTCGACAGGCGCGCGCGGCGCACGGCGAGCTTCACCCAGTCCTGGATCGGCGCGTCCTTCACCGAGCACATGCGGAAGATGTCGCCGGCTTCGACGGGACGCTCCAGCAGCACCTTGCCGCTGTCGTCGACCACGCGCACCACGCCGGCGGCAGGGATCTCGAAGGTCTTGTCGTGCGAGCCGTATTCCTCGGCCTTCTGCGCCATCAGGCCGACGTTGGGCACCGAGCCCATCGTCTTCGGATCGAAGGCGCCGTTCTTTTTGCAATCGTCGATCACGGCCTGGTACATGGTCGCATAGCAGCGATCCGGGATCGTCGCCTTCACGTCCTCGAGCTTGCCCGCCGCATTCCACATCTTGCCGCTGTCGCGGATCATGGCCGGCATGGAGGCGTCCACGATCACGTCCGAAGGCACGTGCAGATTGGTGATGCCCTTGTCGGAGTTCACCATGGCGAGGCCCGGCTGCTTCGCATAGACCGCCTGGATGTCGGCTTCGATCGCCTTGCGCTCGGCCTCCGGCAGCGACGCGATCTTGGCGACGAGATCGCCGAAGCCGTTGTTGAAGTTCACGCCGAGTTTCTTGAAGGTATCGCCGTGCTTGGCGACGAGATCGGCGAAATAGACCGACACGGCATGGCCGAACATGATGGGGTCGGAGACCTTCATCATCGTGGCCTTCAGGTGCAGCGAGAACAGGACGCCCTTGGCCTTGGCGTCGGCGATCTCAGCGCCGTAGAAGGCGCGCAGCGCCTTTGCGCTCATGGTCGCGGCGTCGATCACCTCGCCCGCGTCGAGCGCCGTCTTCGCCTTCAGCACCGTGGTCTTGCCATCGGCGCCGGCCAGTTCGATCCGTACATTGGTCGCGGCAGGCACGGTGGTCGAGACTTCCGAACCGTAGAAATCGCCGCCCGACATGTGCGCGACATGCGACTTCGAGTCGGCCGCCCACGCCCCCATCTTGTGCGGGTTGTTCTTGGCGTATTGCTTCACGGCGCCGGCGGCGCGGCGGTCCGAATTGCCCTCGCGCAGCACCGGGTTCACGGCCGAGCCGAGCACTTTGGCGTAGCGCGCCTTGATGTCCCTCTCTTCGTCGTTCGCCGGGTTCTCCGGGTAGTCCGGCACCGCGTAGCCCTTCGACTGCAGTTCCTTGATCGCGGCGCGCAGCTGCGGGATCGAGGCCGAGATGTTCGGCAGCTTGATGATATTGGCTTCCGGCTTCAGCGCGAGCTGGCCGAGTTCCGTCAGCTCGTCGCCGATCTTCTGATCGGCCTTCAGCTTCTCCGGGACATTCGCGAGGATGCGGCCGGCGAGCGA
>CAMFKC010000133.1 GCA_945956975.1 uncultured Methylocystaceae bacterium
GGCGCCGGTTGCAAACTATTTATTTCAGACATGAACTTTCTGTTGGGCATTCGCCGCCGCTCGTAAGGCGCCCTGCGCGTCGCATTGTTTCCGCTGTTTCCCGCCTACCCGTTCGCCCGCATCGACAGAAAACCCGGACGGGACTGTAGGCGCGTTGACAGCGATCTTTTGACTATTAAACTATTTTCACCGCTGGCGTGAGATCACGATTTGCGTCCCGCGAGGAGGTCGAGCATGTCACATTATGCCGGCGACGCCGACAAGGTCCGCAAGCTCGTGCGCGAAGCCGAGGTCCACCGGGACGTCTTCATCGATGAGGAATTGTTCCAACTCGAGTTGGAGCACCTCTTCGCCAACACCTGGATCTATGTCGGCCACGACAGCCAGGTCGCGAACCAGGGCGATTTCTACACCACGACCATCGGCTCGCAGCCCGTCGTCATGGTGCGCCACACCGATGGCGAGGTGAAGGTGCTTCTCAACCGCTGCCCGCACAAGGGCGTGAAGATCGCGGGCGAAACCTGCGGCAATACCGGCAAGGTGTTCCGTTGCCCTTACCACGCCTGGCGCTTCCGCACCGACGGCTCGCTGCTGAGCCTGCCATGGACCCAAGGCTACGAGAACACGGGCTTCCAGGAATCGCCCGCCGCGCAGGGCATGACGCGCGTGAAGCATGTGCACAATTATCGCGGCTTCGTCTTCGCCAAGCTGAACGACGGCGGCCCGGGCTTCGAGGAATTCTTCGGGCAAAGCCTGTCGAGCTTCGACAACATGGTCGACCGCTCGCCGGAAGGCCGGCTCGAAGTGGCGGGCGGCGTGCTGCGCTACATGCACAATTGCAACTGGAAGATGCTGGTCGACAACCAGACCGACACCTGCCACCCGATGGTCGCGCACGAATCTTCCGCGGGCACCGCGAAAAGCATGTGGCAGAAGGCGCCGGAAGGCACGCCGAAGCCGATGGCGGTTGAAATCTTCGTGCCCTTCATGAGCCCGTACGAAGACTTCGACAAGATGGGCATTCGCGTCTGGGAGAACGGCCACGGCCACACCGGCGTGCACCATTCCATCCATTCCGACTACTCCGCGATCCCCGGCTACTGGGACCAGATGAAGGCCGCCTATGGCGAGGAACGCGCCAAGGCGATCCTCGGCGAAGCCCGGCACAACACCGTCTATTTCCCCAACATCATGATCAAGGGGCCGATCCAGCTCCTGCGCCTGTTCAAGCCGATCTCGGCCAACAGGACGCTCGTCGAAAGCTGGACTTTCCGCCTCGTCGGCGCGCCGGACCTGCTGCTGGAGCGCACGCTCATGTACAACAGGCTGATCAACGCGCCGACCTCCGTCGTCGGCCACGACGATCTGGAAATGTACGAGCGCGCGCAGGAGGGCCTGCACGCCAACGGAAACGAATGGGTCAACATGCACCGGCTCTACGATCCCGCGGAGCTGACGCAGAAGAACGTGATCACGCCGGGCACCAACGAATGGGTGATGCGCAACACCTATCGCGCCTGGTCCCACTTCATGACGCTGGACATGTGAGGAGAGCGCCATGAACCGGAACGATCCGAAAATAGAGGGCGCAGCCCCGAGCAATCAGGAACTGATCGACTTCGTGCTGCGCGAGGCGCGCATGCTCGATCAGCAGCGCTTCGACGACTGGCTGACGCTCTTTGCGGAAGACGCCTATTACTGGATGCCGCTTGAATGGGGTCAGACCGACCCCAAGCTCGTCTGCTCGCTGATGTACGAGGACAAGCTGCTGCTGGCCGTGCGCGTCGAGCGCCTGAAAGGCGAACGCACGTTCAGCCAGAAGCCGAAGAGCCGCAGCCACCACGTTCTGCAGATGCCGCATGTGGAGAGCCGCGACGAGGCCGCCAACAGCTACGTGACCTGGACATCGATGCATTATGTCGAGACGCGCAACGACGAGCAGAACCTCTACGCGGCTTGGGCGACGCACCATCTCGCCGTCGAGGACGGCAAGCTGCGCATCAAGCTGAAACGGGTTGATATCGTGAATTGCGACGCCGCCTTCGGCAATATTCAGCTGTTCATGTGAGCGGATGGAAAAGGGCTCCGTCTTCGACCTCTTCGCCGCCGCCGCCGCGCGCAATCCGCACGGCGCGTTCCTGTGCGTCCTGCCGGAAACGGCCGCAGCCTATGACATAGAGCCCGGCGAGATTTCCTATGCCCGAGCGCTGGAGCGCACGCTCGCGCTCTCCACGGCATATGAAAGCGCAGGCTTCGGCGCAGGCCAGCGCGTCGGCATCCTCGTGGAAAACCGGCCGGTCTTCTTCTGGCACTGGTTCGCGCTGAACCGGCTCGGCGTATCGCTGGTGCCGATCAATCCCGATCTTCGCGCGGCCGAGATCGAATACATGATCGCGCATTCCGACATGTGCGCGGCGGTGGTCATCCCGTCACGCCGCGCTGATCTGGAGAGCGCAGCGCGCGCCGTCGGACGCGCCCTGCTCTTGATCGACGCCGACGGAAAGCCCGCGCCGCTCGCCTCGCGCGCGAGGCCCGCCAAGCCGACAGCCGACACCGAATGCGCACTGCTCTACACATCCGGCACGACGGGCAAGCCCAAGGGCTGCGTGCTGGCCAACGAATATTTCCGCGTATGCGGCGACTGGTATGCAGAGACGGGCGGCCTGATCGCCCTGCGCCAGGATTGCGAGCGCATGATCACGCCGCTGCCGCTCTTCCACATGAACGCCATGGCCTGCTCGACAGCAGGCATGCTGAGCGTGGCGGGCTGCCTCACCTTCGTTGATCGCTTCCATCCGAAGAGCTGGTGGAATTCGGTGCGCGAGAGCCGCGCCACCATCCTGCATTATCTCGGCGTCATGCCGGCCATGCTGATGGCAGCCCCAGAGACGCCCGGCGACAGGCTAGAGAACATCCGCTTCGGCTTCGGCGCCGGCGTCGACCGCCTTCTGCACGAACCCTTCGAGAAACGCTTCGGATTTCCGCTCATCGAGGCCTGGGCGATGACGGAGACCGGTTCTGGCGCGGTCATCTCCGCGCACGAAGAGCCGCGCCACATCGGCTCGAATTGCTTCGGCCGCGCGACGCCGCAGTTGGAAGCGCGCGTCGTGCTGGAGGACGGCTCGGACGCGCCCGTGGACACGCCCGGCGAATTGCTGGTGCGGCGCGCCGGCGCCAATCCGCGCTTCGGCTTCTTCCGCGAATATCTCAAGGACCCGCAGGCGACCGCGGAGGCCTGGGAGGGCGGCTGGTTCCACACCGGCGATGTCGTCCGCCGCGCCGCCGATGGCTCTTTCCATTTCGTCGACCGCCGCAAGAACGTCATCCGCCGCTCCGGCGAGAACATCAGCGCCGTCGAAGTCGAAAGCGTTCTGCAGCGGCACCCGGCGATCAAACAGGTGGCCTGCGTCGCAACGCCCGACGCCGTGCGCGGCGATGAAGTGCTGGCGCTGATCACGCCAAACGAAAAGCCCGCCGACGAAGCCGCGCTGGCGCGCGAGATCGCCGAATTCTGTCTCACGCGCCTCGCCTACTACAAGGCGCCGGGCTGGACCGCCTTCGTGCCGTCCATTCCGCTGACGGGCACGCAGAAAATCCAGCGCGGCGCGCTGAAGCAGCTGGCGCAGGATTGCATGGACTCCGGACGCTGCCACGACACCCGCGCGCTCAAGAAACGCAGCGCATGAGCAAGCGCCCGCGTCAGAATTATCAGGGCGTCGTAGCGGCTGCGCCCGTCACGATTCCCTACGAGCGCTTTTCGATCCACGGCGCGCATTGGTGGAGCGGCCGCGCCCTGCGCGCGCTCAGCGAGCAGGCGCGCCTGAAACCCGCCGACATTGACGGCTTTTCCGTCTCATCCTTCACGGTCGGACCCGACACGGCCATCGGGCTCACCCAGCATTTCGGCCTGAGCCCCCGCTTTCTCGATCACGTGCCGCTCGGCGGCGCGAGCGGCGTCGTCGGACTCCGCCGCGCCGCGCGCGCCGTGCAGGCAGGCGACGCCGACATGATCGCCTGCGTCTCCGCCGACACGAACCATGTCGACTCCTTCCGGCGCACGCTCTCCACCTTCTCCCGCTTCGCGCAGGACGCCGTCTATCCCTACGGGTCCGGCGGACCCAACGCCTCCTTCGCGCTCATCACCCGCGAATACATGAACCGTTTCGGCGCGACGCGCGAGGATTTCGGAAAGGTCTGCGTCGCGCAGCGCGACAATGCGCTCGCCTTCCCGCATGCGCTGATGAAGAAGAAGCTGACGCTTGCCGACTACATGGACGCGCGGCCGATCTCCGACCCCATCCATCTCTTCGACTGCGTCATGCCCTGCGCGGGCGCGGAAGCCTTTCTCGTCTGCACGGAGGACCGCGCGCGCGACCTCGGCCTGCCCTTCGTGCGCATCCTCTCGACCATCGAACGCCACAACGCCTTCATGGACGATCCGATTCAATATCGCGGCGGGTGGGTGGTCGATCTCGACGACCTCTACGGTCCGGCCGGGGTAAAGCCCACAGACGTCGATCTCCTGCAGACCTATGCCGATTATCCCGTCATCTCGCTCATGCAGATCGAGGACCTCGGCTTCTGCCCCAAAGGCGAGGCGGCAGCCTTCGTGGGCGAGCGCGACCTCACATTCCGCGGCGACTTTCCGCACAACACGTCCGGCGGGCAATTGTCGGTCGGACAGGCGGGCGCGGCGGGCGGCTATCTCGGCCTCGTCGAAGCCATGCGGCAACTCTGCGGCATCGCCGGCGCCAATCAGGTCAAGGACGCCGAGGTTGCGCTCGTCTCAGGCTTCGGCATGATCAACTACGATCGCGGCCTTGCCAGCGCCGCCGCCCTGCTCGCGAGGGCGCCATGACCGAGCCGCTCGTCCGCCCGAAGCGCAAGGACCCGCTGAAGCGCACGCGCCTGCCGCTCTTGCCGCCGGGCGCGCGCAGCCGCACGGCGCTCGGCCTCGCCGCCGCCGCCGCGCAGGGCCGCTTCATGCTGCAGGTGTGCAGCGAATGCGCGAAGACCATCTACCCGCCGCGCGACGCCTGCCCTGGATGCTTTGCGCCCATGCCGCCCTTCTGCGATGCGCCGGATGGCGGCGTGCTGCGCGCGCTGACCACAGTGCGCACCTCCACCGACGCCTATTATCGCGAGCGGATGCCGTGGCGCGTCGGCACGATCGAGATGGATTGCGGCCCCTCGATCGTCGCGCATGTGCATGGCGATCTCGCCGAGGGCGATCGCGTGACCATGACCCTCAAGCTCGACCGCAGCGGACAGGCGGCGGCCTTTGCGCTGCCGGTGAAGGAAACGCCAGCCATGGCCGACGACAAGCAATTGCGCGAGATGACCTGCGATCCGAAATTCCGCCGCGCACTGGTTACGGACGGCCGCACCGCGACCGGCCAGGCCTGCGCCAAGGCGCTGTCGGAGGCGGGCTGCGTCATCGTCTTTGTCGGCATTGCCGATCCCTGGAAGCCCTTCCCCGGCGAAGAGAGCCTGCGCAAGATCGCTAACGTCGAGATCGTGCCGCTCGACCTCACCAATTCGGAATCGGTCGGCGAACTCGCCGCCGACATCGGCGGCCGCGTCGACATCATCGTCAACACGGCCGAGCATGTGCGCGCCGGGGGCATCGTGGCGCGCAAGGGCCTCGTCGTCGCGCGCGAGGAAATGGACGTCCGCTATTTCGGACTGATGCGTCTCGCGCAGGCCTTCGGCCCCGCGCTTCGGTTCCGGGGCGCGGACGGCGTCAATTCCGCGACGGCCATCGTCAATTTCCTCTTCGTTCACGCACTCGCGAACTGGCCGGAATTCGGCGCTTATTCGGCGACCGAAGCCGCCTGCCTCTCCGCCTCGCATTCGCTGCGCGCGGAATTGCGGCCGGGCGGCGTCAAGTTCATCAATGTGTTTCACGGCCCGCTGGAGACCGACTGGTTCCAGGAACTTCCGCCGCCCAAAGTCGCGCCCGCGCAGCTCGCAAAGTCCGCCGTCGACGCCCTGAAGCGCGGATTGGAAGACGTCTTCGTCGGCGACATCGCGCAGGACATTCGCGACAGATTTCTGGCCAATCCCAAAGCGCTCGAACGGGAGCTGTGACATGTCCGGTTCGTTCTATTCCGCCGATCTTCTCGCCTTCGCCGGCGCTGTCGCGAGTGGCGCGGTGCGTGTCGTCGATCTCACGCAGACGCTGACGCCTGAATTTCCCGTCATCGTGCTGCCGCCGGAATTCGGGCAGGCGGCGGGTTTCCGCATGGAGGAAATCTCGCGCTACGACGAGCGCGGCCCCGGCTGGTACTGGAACAATTTCACCATGAGCGAGCACACCGGCACGCATTTCGACGCGCCGATCCACTGGATCACGGGCCGCGACATGCCTGACGCCAGCGTCGACACGATCCCGCCGGCCAATTTCGTCGCGCCCGCCTGCGTGATCGACGTCAGCGCGCGTTGTGCGCAAAACCCCGACTTCACGCTGGAGGTCGATCATCTCTTGGCCTGGGAAAAGGAGCACGGCGCGATCCCGAAGCGCTCATGGGTCTGTCTCTTATACACATCTCCGAGCCCACGAGACGCTCATGAATCTC
>CAMFKC010000134.1 GCA_945956975.1 uncultured Methylocystaceae bacterium
CGAGCGTAGCGAAGCAATCCAGAGCCGGGTCGTGGCTCTGGATTGCTTCGTCGCTCCGCTCCTCGCAATGACGAACTGTCCAAGAGGAACGGATTTTATGTACACCGAAGACTCCATCCCCGTCGTTCTCGGCGACATCCCGCGCAAGAACGCTGCGCTGCGGGGCGGCGACGTCGCCATCCATTTCGAGGGGCGCGAGACGACGTTCGCTGATTTCGACCGGCACACCAATCAGGTCGCGAACGGCCTCGCCGCCATGGGCATCGAGCCGCAGACGCATATCGCCTATCTCGGCAAGAACAGCGATTTCTATTTCGAGCTGTTCTATGGCGCTGCTAAGGCGCGCGTCATTCTCGCGCCGGTCAACTGGCGCCTCGCCCCGCCGGAGATTGCGTATATCGTCAACGATTGCCAGGCGCAGGTGCTCTTCGTCGGGCCTGAATTCGTCGATGCGGTGAAGGGCTTCGCGCACGAGTTCAAGAGCGTCCGCGTCATCATCGCGACCGAGGGCGCGACGCCTGACTATCCCGATTATTCGGCGTGGCGGAATGCGCAGAGCGACGCTGTGCCGGTGCGGCAAGCGCGCGAGGACGATGTCGCGATCCAGCTCTACACGTCCGGCACAACGGGGCATCCGAAGGGCGCGATGCTGACCAACCACAATCTGCTCGGCATGCGGCAGCGCGATCCCGAGGATACGCGCGAGTGGAACAGAGCCTCGCCCGACGACGTCTGGCTCGTCTCCATGCCGGTCTTCCATATCGGCGGCTCCGGCGTGCTGGTCTGGGCCTCCTACAATGGCGGCAAGATCATCATCACACGCGAATTCAATCCGATGTCGATCCTCGACGATTTCGTGAAGCATCGCGTGTCGAAGCTCTTCCTCGTGCCGGCGGCGCTGCAGTTCATCGTGCGCCTGCCGCAGGCGCGGCAGGTCGATTATTCGCGTCTCAAGTTCATCATGTACGGCGCCTCGCCCATTCCGCTCGATCTGCTGCGCGAATGCATGGACGTGTTCAAGTGTGGCTTCGTGCAGATGTACGGCATGACGGAGACGACGGGCACGATCGTCGCGCTGGAGCCGGAAGATCATACGCCGGAGGGATCGCAGCGCATGCGTTCGGCCGGCAAGCCACTCGCGGGCGTCGAAGTCGCCATTCTCGACGGGGAGGGCAATCCGTTGCCGGTCGGCCAGGTCGGCGAGATCGCGACGCGCTCGAAGGCGAACATGAAGGGCTACTGGAACTTGCCCGACGCCTCCAAGCGCACGATGACGGAAGATGGCTGGCTGCGCACGGGCGACGCCGGCTATCTGGATGAAGACGGTTACGTCTATGTGCACGACCGCGTGAAGGACATGATCATTTCCGGCGCGGAGAACATCTATCCGGCGGAAGTCGAGAGCGCGATCTTCGGCCATCCGGCCATCGCCGAAGTCGCGGTCATCGGCGTGCCCGACGACAAGTGGGGCGAGTCGGTGAAGGCGGTCGTCGTGCTGAAAGACGGCGCGGAAGTCACGCCCGACGAGATCATCGCTTTCGCGCGCACGCGCATCGCCGGCTACAAGGCGCCGCGCACCGTGGATTTCATTGAGGCGCTGCCGCGCAACCCCTCCGGCAAGATTCTTAAGCGCGAGCTGCGCGAGCCCTATTGGGCGGGCAAGGATCGACGCGTGAACTGAACGCGTCGCATTTCAGCCACACATTTTCGCGCGCGGTGTCGAAAGGCATCGCGCGCTTTGCATTGATAAGACGCGCTTATCACGCTTGCTTCGCAGCGCAGCAACCTTTTGCATCGCAGCACGTTATTCGTTTGGTGCGATTCAGCGCCTGTGTCACAGTTCACGTATCAACGAAGGCTGGAGGAAGAATGACTGCCGCTGCCGCAACGATTGCTCCGCCCTCCGGCCTTCTGATGGCGCTGGAAATGCGCGCCGTCCACGAACTCGGCGCCTTCGTCGGCGCGCTGCCGCTGCTGCGCTTCGCGCCGCGTGGCGATGGACACCCGGTTCTCGTGCTGCCCGGCCTTCTCGCGAGCGATCGTTCCACCGTTCCGCTGCGGCGTTTTCTCAAGAGCAAGGGCTACGAAGCACACGGCTGGGAGCAAGGCAATAATTTCGGCCTTCGCAGCGGCGTCGAGCAACGCATGGTCGCGCAAATCAAGGAACTCTCCGATCGCTACGGCCGCAAGGTCAGCCTCGTCGGCTGGAGCCTCGGCGGCCTCTATGCGCGTCAACTTGCCAAGGTCGTGCAGGACGAGGTGCGCAGCGTGATTTCTCTCGGCAGCCCCTTTGCCGGCAGCCCGCATGCGACCAACGCCTGGCGCGTTTACGAATTCGTCTCCGGCCATCGCGCGGAGGATGACGAAGAGCATCTCTCCGGCCATCTCGCCGAGCCGCCGCCGGTGCCCTCGACGGCGATCTTCAGCCGCACCGACGGAGTTTGCGCCTGGCAGGTCTGCCGCGAGGCGGAAGAGGACGCCACGAGCGAGAACATCGAAATCGCCGGCGCCAGCCATTGCGGCCTCGGCCATCACCCGGCGTCCGTCTTCGCCATCGCCGACCGGCTTGCACAGCCGGAGGGCCAATGGGCGAAGTTCGATCGTTCCGGCTGGCGCGCTTTGGTCTATCCCGATCCCGACAGACGCGGTTAATATCGGCTTTTCAACTGACGCGGCGGAGGGGAGGCCCCATGTCAGATAAGGCGGATACGAGGAGCGAAAAGAAAGCGGAAAAGAAGAGCGAGGGGATCAAGAGTCCTCTCGATGCATTCCGCGATTTCGTCGGTCAATGGGAGCGCGGCGTCAACCAGATCGCCAACGAGGCGATGGGCAACGAGCAGTTCTCCAGGCTGATGCATGGCGCGACATCGGCCGCCGCCGGCGCCAAGGCCGGGATCGGCGAGGCGATGGAGCGCTACCTCGCCACGATGAACCTGCCGAGTCGCGCCGACATCACCAGCATCGGCGAGCGGTTGCAGGCGATCGAGGCGCAGCTCAATCGCCTCACAGAAATCGTCGCGACCATGGCGACTGTGGAAGCTCAGCCCATCAGCCTGGCGGCCAAGCCGAAGCGTACACGCCAGCCGCCAGCGCGCGCGAATGGAGCGAAGCCGTGAGCGCCGCGCAGGACACGGTCGAGCGGCTGCGTCGGGAGGTCGACCTTGCGATCCAGCGAGGATACAAGGGCGCGAACTATCTGACGTCGGGCGCGCCCGAGGTCGGCCAGTCGCGCAAGGACGTGCTGGCGACGCGTGGCACGATGCGCCTCTATCACTATCATCCGCTGGTCGATGAAGTGTATCGGGTGCCGATCCTGATCGTGATGGCGACGACCAATCGCGGCTACATCCTCGATCTTGCGCCGGGCAATTCCTTCGTCGAGTTTCTGCTGAAGGCGGGCTACGACGTCTTCATGCTGGATTGGGCCGCGCCCGTGCCGGCGGAGAAGAATTTGCGGATCGAGGATTACGTCCTCGACTTCATCCCCGACTGCATGCGGCGCATTCGCAAAGAGACGGGCGAGAAGGATGTCTCCGTCGCCGGCTATTGCTTTGGCGGCGTTCTGTCGGTGCTCTACACGGCGCTCGCCGGCAAGGAGGGGCCAAAGAACCTCGTCTGCTTCACCACGCCGATCGACTTCAAGCAGATGAAGCTGTTCCAGAACTGGTCCAGCCAGAAGCATTTCGACGTCGACCGCCTCGTCGACACCTACGGCAACGTGCCGCCCGAGATGATTCATACGTCGTTCGAAATGCTGCGGCCCGCCTCGCGCGCGGCCGCACAGGTAACGCTGTGGGACAATATCTGGAACGACGAATTCGTCCGCGGCTATCGCCAACTCGATCGCTGGGGCAACGACACGCTGCCGCTCGCCGGCGAATATTTCCGGCAGACGACGAAGGAACTGATGTGGGGCAACAAGCTCTTCAGTGGAGAGCTTGCCATCGGCGGCAAGCGCGTGGATCTCGGCGCTATCAGGCAGCCGATCCTGCATGCGGTCGCGGAGCACGACCACATCGTTCCCTATGAGGCGGCGCGGCATCTGATTCCCCGCGTCGGCTCGAAGGACAAGACCGAGATGATCCTGAAGGGCGGCCATGTCAGCCTGCTTGCCGGCCCCAATGCCGCGCGGCGGCTGTGGCCGAAGCTCGACGAATGGCTGGGAGAGCGCTCGACATGACGAAGACGAAGAGCGCGCCGAAGGCGGGCGCTGCAGCGGCGAAGAAGCCGGCGGCGAAGCGTGCGCCGGCAAAGAGCGCGGAAAGCGAAGGGGTCGAAATCAGACCGCTCTCGGCGGGCGACGAGAGGGCGCTGCTCGCCTTCGCGCGCAGCCTGCCGGCGCACGACCTTCTGTTTTTGCCCCGCGACATCAGCGAACCGAAGGTGCTGAAGGCGTGGATCCGAGAGAGCGAGGGCGGCGGCATGATGAGCCTTGTCGCGGCCGAGGGAGACGCGATCGTCGGCTGCGGCGCCATCGCCCATGATCCGCTTTCTTGGTCGCCGCATGTGGGCGAGCTGCGCGTGCTGCTGGGGGCGGGCGCGCGTGGCAAGGGCGTGGGACGCCGGCTGACGCAGCGCCTGTTTGCGCTTGCGGTCGAAGCAGGATTGCAGCGCATCGTCGCGCAGATGACCGTGGACCAGACCGCCGCCATCGCCGTGTTCGAGGGGCTGGGATTCCGGGCGGAGGCGATGCTTCGCGGGCATGTGAAGGATCGCGCGGGCAAACGGCACGACATCGTGATTCTCGGCCACGAAGTCGCCGACGTGCTGGCGCGGCTTGAAGCCTTCGGCGTCGTCGACGCCACGACTCGCTGAGAAACCTCTTACAACTCAACAATCAAGCCGGTGATCACGAAAACGTGAACGCCGCTTTTCGATTTATGTTGCACTGCACACAATAGTTTAGTAGAGAACCATTGCTCCGTGCTTCTCAAGGGCGGGGCGAGACCCATAGCTCAAAGAGGATGGAGAAAGACCATGACCGACACGAAGAAGACCGTTCGCAAGCCGAAGACCGTCGACGCCAAGGCCGTCGAGGCCGAAGTCTCCGCCACCGCGAACAAGACCATCGAAACCGCTCGCGAATACGCGCACCGTGCGGCTGAAGCCGTGCTCGAGCGCGCGACGTCGCTGCACGCCGGCGCCGAGAAGGCGACCGCCACGATCGAGACCGCCGCTGTCGATTCCGTCGAGAGCCTCGCCAAGGTTTCGCGCGAGATCCAGACCGCCATGCTCGACGACGCCAAGGCCGCCATCGCCGCCTTCGAGAAGACCGTCGCGGCCAAGTCCGTCGGCGAAGCCTTCCGCGTGCAGGCCGATTACGCCCGCGCCCAGTTCGACGTCAACGTGACGCGCGCCAAGACGGTCGGCGCCCTCGTTGCGCAGGCTGCGCAGGACGGCGTCAAGCGCGCGCAGGACAATCTGGCCGGTCTCGGCCTGAAGTTCGGCAAGGCCGCGTAAGTTTCGTTCCGCGTAAAGCGTAGAACAGAGTTGCGAAGGCCCGCGGTTTCCGCGGGCCTTTTGCTTTGGACCGCGAGCCTTCAGGCTCGCTGAGAGGCAAACGCGAGCCTGAAGGCTCGCTGTCCGGGCGTCAGCTTCCCGCCCACACGTCGAGCACGTAGCGGTTGTTCGCGCCCATTTCGTTGATCCAGGCCTCGCCCGCTTCTGGCGTGGCGCCCTTGCGCGCGCAATAGATCTCGACCAGCGCGCGTTTGACGTCCGGCTCCATCTTGCCGCCGTCGCCGCAGATGTAGACGATCGCGCCGGCCTCGATCAGCTCCCAGATACGATCCTGCTGCGCGCGCACGAGATCCTGCACGTAGGTTTTTGGCTGGCCTTCCACGCGCGAGAAGGCCGTGTGCAATTCGACGATGCCGTCGGCCGCGTAGCCCTTCAATTCGTCTGCGTAGAGGAAGTCCTGGTCGGGACGGCGGCAGCCGAAGAACAGCATCGCAGGACCGAGCGAAGCGCCGGCCTTTTTCTGCGCGGCGCGCTCCTGCAGGAAGCCGCGGAAGGGCGCGAGACCCGTGCCGGGGCCGATCATGATGAGCGGAACCTTCGGATCGTCGGGCAGGCGGAAACCCGCCTTCGTTTCGCGCACGGCGGCGAAGACGGTCTCGTCGGCGGCGCGCGCCGCAAGATAGTTCGAGCAAACGCCCTTGAACACGCCGCGCCCCGAGCGCGCCGGGCCATCCACTACGCCGACGGTGACAGTGCAGCGCTGCGGATCGGTCTTCGGCGAGGAGGAGATCGAGTAGTAGCGCGGCTGCAGGAGCGGCGTCATTTCCAGGTAGGCGGCGAGCGGCAATTCGCAGGCCGGATGCTCCTCGAGCAGATCGTAGATCGACTTGCGCTTGGCGAGCACGTCCGTGCGATAGGCTTCGTCCGCCTCGCCCGACAGCGCTTCCAGCTTCGGCCGCGTCATCGGGCAGCGCGTGTGTTCCGCCATGGTCTGGATCTGCTTGCGGGTCGCGACCTGCTGCAGTTCGACATAGTCCGACAGGAGCTTGCCGACCGAGACCGGTTCGTCGAGCGGCAGCAGCGCGCGGCGGCCTTCGGCGTAGGCCTTGGC
>CAMFKC010000135.1 GCA_945956975.1 uncultured Methylocystaceae bacterium
GGATGCGGGCGACGTCGACGCGGCGGATGTCCTCATAGGTTTCGAGCACGGCCGGGATCTTGTCCTTGCTGTGCCCATGAACCTGGAACTGCCGCGCGAGCTCGATGCCGTCGTCGATCGCGAGCTTGGTGCCGGAGCCGATGGCGAAATGCGCGGTATGGGCGGCGTCGCCCATCAGCACGACATGGCTCTTGCCGTTGAAATGACTCCAGCGCTCGCAGATCAGGCGGTTGAAGTTGAGCCACGCCGAGCCGCGCAGGTGCCGGGCGTTGGTCATCAGCGGCGCGCCTTCGAGCGTCTCGGCGAAGATCTTCTCGCAGAAGGCAATGCTCTCGGCCTGATCGGCCTTGTCGAGCCCGTGCGCCAGGAAGGTCTCTTCGGTCGTCTCGATGATGAATGTCGAGGTCTTGGCGTCGAAGCGGTAGATATGCGCCTGGAACCAGCCGTGTTCCGTGCGGCGGAAATCGAAGGTGAAGGCGTCGTAGAGCTTGGTCGTTCCGAACCAGATGTAGCGGTTGGGGCGCACCTGCAGGTCGGGCTTGAAGACATCCGCATAGCGGTCGCGGATGCGCGAATTGATGCCGTCGGAGGCGATGATGAGGTCTGCGTCGGGATAGTCGAGGTCGTCGGCGTCCGTCTCGAACACGAGTTCGACGCCGAGCTGCTCGCAGCGCGCCTGCAATATGTTGAGCAGCTTCTTGCGGCCGATGCCGACGAAGCCGTGGCCGGTGGTGCGCTGCGTCGTGCCTTTGAACAGAAGCTCGATGTCGTCCCAATGGTTGAAAGAGACTTCGATCTCGGCCGCCGTCTCCGCGTCCCAGGCGCGCATGGAATCGAGCGTGAGATCGGAGAAGACGACGCCCCAGCCGAATGTGTCGTAAGGGCGGTTGCGCTCGACCACCGTGACATGGTGCTCGGGCCTGAGCTTCTTCATCAGCAGGCCGAAATAGAGGCCCGCCGGTCCTCCCCCGATGCAAACGATCCGCATGGTCGCTCTCCTCGGCCAGACGTCTGGACGAATTATTTGAAACCTAAAATATCTAGGCTTAAAATGGATTGTCAAGCATCCGGGAACATGGTCCAAGGGGATATGAGCGAAGCAGCCGATCTGGCGGAGGCCCCGGCCGATCTCGAGGCCGTCGCGCGCGGCGGCAAGGCTGAGTTGCGCCTGTGGCTGCGCCTGTTGTCCACCACCAACATCATCAGCGGCCAGATCCGGCGCCGTCTGCGTGAAAAATTCGACATCACCCTGCCGGCCTTCGACCTGATGGCCCAGCTCGAACGCGAACCGGAGGGATTGCGGCTCGGCGAATTGTCGAAGCGGATGATGGTGACGAACGGCAATCTCACCGGCCTGGTCGAGCGGCTGGTGCAGGAGGGGCTCGTGCTTCGCGAAACCGACGCGCAAGATCGCCGCGCTTTCATCGTGCGGCTGTCCAGGGCCGGCCGCGCCAAGTTTGCGGCCTATGCAAAGGAGAACGAGCGGCTCGTGCTCGCGCTGTTCGAGGATCTATCCCCAGACACAATCCAGACATTGATGGACAGTCTCGCGATGCTGAAGGCTTCGGCGAGCCGCAGGTAGCGGCGCCGGCGCAACAGCGCGCCAGATTGAACTCCATCCAAGCTGCGACGATAGCGTTGACTCCGCCGGCCATGCTAGCGGAAAGCTGGGCAATCCGGCTGGACCCTTCCGCATGACCTTTCGTTTCGCCGCTCTTCGCATCGCCAGCGCCGCCTTGCTCGCGGGGGCCGCGCTGTGGGCAGGCGCCGCGCAGGCGCAGGCGCCCGTGCAGACGCGCACGCAGGGCCAGGAAGACCAGATGCACCCCAGCGTGCCGCCGGTCTCGGTCGGCAAGCTGCTGCCCAAGGCGGTGCGCGAGGTCGGCGGCCTGCGGCCATGGCTCTACGATTACGGCATCACATTCGGGTTCAACTACCAGTCGGACCTGATGGGCGCGACGACCGGCGGCGCCCGGCGCGGCACGACCTACATGGGCCGTCTCGAAGGCGTGGTCGAGTGGGATCTCGAAAAGGGCTTCGGCTGGACGGGCGCGCTGTTCCACATCGGCGCGTATCAGATCCACGGCATGGGTCTGTCGCGGCATTTCCTCCAGACGCTTCAACCGGTCTCCGACCTTGAGGGCCTGGCGACCACGCGCCTCAACGAGATGTGGATCGAGCAGAAATTCGGCGACCAGGTCTCCGTGCGCTTCGGCCAGCTCGCAGTGGACGCGGAATTCTTCCTCACGCCCTTCCATGCGCTCGCGGTCGGCGGCGCCTATGGCTGGCCGGCCATCGTCTCGGCCAATCTGCCGAATGGCGGCCCCGCCTATCCCTTCGCCTCGCCCGGCGTTCGCTTCCGCTATCAGCCGAACGACAGTCTCCTGTTCCGCGCCGCCGTTTACAACGGCGATCCCGTCGGCGCGAGCTGCGTCGGCGATCCGCAGAAGTGCAACCGCAACGGTATTAATTTCCGGATGCGGGATTCCGCTTTTGTGATCGCCGAGGGCGAATACGCCTTCGCGCTGCCCTTCATGGGCGGTCTCGTCGGTCATGCGCGCGTGGGCGCCTGGAATCATTTCGGCCGGTTCGCCGACAAATATATCGACGTGGTGGACGGTCCGCTCGCCTCGCCGACTTCGGTTGGCATGCCCCTGCAACACCGCGGCAACCGCGGCGTCTATGTCACGGGCGACCAGCAGGTCTGGCGTCCTTCGGCGGACAAGGACGATGCCGACAAGGGCGTCTTCGTCTACGGGCGCATTGGTTTTGCGCCGCAGGATCGCAACCAGATCGGCTTCTATTTCGACGGCGGCGTGAATTTCGTCGGCCTCGTGCCGGGCCGGCCGCAGGATCAGTTCGGCTTCATGGGCGCCTATGCCCGCACCACCTCCAGCGTCGACAACGCCGACATTGCGACGAACATGTTCACGGGCGGGCTGGGGCCGATCCACGACTTCGAGGCGCTGCTGCAGGCGACCTACCAGATCCAGGTGACGCCCGGCTGGAGCCTGCAGCCCAACCTGCAATATGTCATTCACCCCGGCGCGCATGCGGTCGATCCGACCGATCCGCTGGGCATCCGCGCGGTCCGCAACGCCGTCGTGCTCGGCCTGCGCTCGTCCATGAAATTCTGACGTCTTTAGAGCTTCTATAAACTGCGCCGCCGCCCTCCCGCTGCGGCTCCGCCGGCTCTAATGTCGCAGCGCAACAGGCTGGAGAGTTTCATGCGCTTTTTCGTGCTCGCGCTGGGCGCCGCGCTCGCCGCGACGGGCGTCTCGGCGAAGGAGATACCGATCGGCGCGCCGCAGACGCAGGCCGGGATGAACATCGGCGCCGTCTATCTCCAGCCGATCGAGATGGAGCCGGAAGGCATCATGCGCGCGGCGCGGGACTCCGACGTGCATCTGGAGGCCGACATCAAGGCGGCCAAGGGCAATTCGAACGGTTTCGCGGAGGGCGACTGGATTCCCTATCTCGTCGTGAACTACGAACTGACCCGCGAGGGCGGCCCGACGCAGAAGGGCGCCTTCATGCCGATGGTGGCGAACGACGGGCCGCACTACGGCGACAACGTCAAGCTCTCCGGCCCGGGCAAATACAGGCTGAAGCTCGTGATCGAGCCGCCGTCCGCGAATGCGCATGCGCATTTCGGCCGCCACGTCGACAAGGAGACGGGCGTCGGAGAATGGTTCAAGCCGGTGACGGTGGAATTCGAATTCCCCTACGCCGGCACGGGCAAGAAGGGCGCTTACTGAGACGATGAGACAGACCAGGTTTCTCCGCGCCTTCGCCGTGCTCGCGCTGGCCGCGTCGGCGCCGGCCGTCGCTGCGGACGAGCCGACCTTCCAGGTGACGTTCGAGAACGGCAAGATCGAGCCGTTGCGGATCGAGGTGCCTGCGAAGACGCGCATCCGGCTCGAACTGATCAACAAGGGCGACACGCCCGCCGAATTCGAGAGCAAGCCGCTGCGGCTCGAGAAGGTGCTGGCGCCGAAGTCTCAGTCCGTCCTCGTCATCCGCACGCTCGACCCCGGCGAATATCCGTTCTTCGACGATTTCCATCCCGACGCGCCGCCCGCCGTGGTCGTCGCGCGCGAGAAGCCCTGACGCATGGGACGGGCGCAGGCGATCCCGAGCCTTCATGCGCCGGCAGGCGCGGTCCAGGCGCGCGTCGCGCGCTTCGGCGAATGGCTGCGCGACCACCAGAGCGCGATCCGCCGCACGCAGTGGGTGGTGGTCTTCATCTATGCCGCGCTGCTGATCGTGCCCGCGCTCGCGCCGCTGCCGGATCGCACGGCCCATATCTGGACGCATGTGACCCTTCTCGCGCAATTCGCGTTCTGGGGAATCTGGTGGCCTTTCGTGCTGCTCAGCATGATTCTCGTCGGGCGCTCGTGGTGTGGCCTGTTCTGCCCGGAGGGCGCGCTCACGGAGATCGCGAGCCGCTGGTCGCTGGCGCGCGCCACGCCGCGCTGGATGAAATGGGCGGGCTGGCCCTTCGTGGCCTTCGCCTGCACGACGATCTACGGGCAGATGGTCAGCGTCTACCAGTACCCGAAGCCCGTCGTGATCGTGCTCGGCGGCTCGACGATCGCGGCCATTGCCGTGGGACTGATGTATGGCCGCGACAAGCGCGTGTGGTGCCGGTTTCTCTGTCCTGTGAATGGCGTGTTCCGCCTGCTGTCCAAGCTCGCGCCGCTGCGCTACCGCACCGACCGGGCGGCATGGGACGCGTGGGATCCGGAGACCGGCAGGAACGGCGCGATGAAGAATTGCGCCGCGCTGGTGCCGATCAAGATCATGGAGGGCGCTGCGACCTGCCACATGTGCGGGCGCTGCGCCGGCTACAAGGACGCCGTCGCGCTCGAACTGCGCTCGCCCAACCAGGAGATCGTCGAAGCCTTCGGCCCGCCCCCGAGCGCTTGGGAGACGGCGCTGATCACGTTCGGTCTGATGGGCCTTGCGGCAGGCGCGTTCCAGTGGGCGTCGAGCCCGTGGTTCGTGGCCGCGCGGCAATGGCTCGCGGGATGGATGATCGAGCATGGGTTCACGTCGCTGCTCGAACCCCTGCTGCCGTGGTGGATTCTCACGAACTATCCGGACCAGAACGACATGATGTCGCCGCTCGACGGCGGGCTGATGATTGCCTACGTGCTCGCGACGGCGGCGGTCGTCGGCGGCGCGGCGACGGCGCTGGTCGCGCTCGGCGCGCGGCTGCTCGGGCCGTTCGAGGCGCGGCGGCTGCATCATCTCGCGCAGAGCCTCATCCCCATTGCGGGCTGCGGCGTGTTCCTGGGCCTCTCCGCGCTGACGGTGACGATGCTGAAGGCGGAAGGGCTGCGCTTCTCCTTCGTCGGGCCGGCGCGCGCCGTGTTGCTGGCGGGCGCGGCGCTGTGGTGCGTATGGCTCGCGTGGCAGATCAGCGGACGTTACGCGTCTGACATTGCGCGCCGCATCGGCGCCGTCGTTTGCGTCGCCGCGGCTGTTGCAATCGGGGTCGCGCAATGGGTTCTGCTGTTCTGGGTGTGGTGACTTCCACGCATCCTCATCCTGAGGAGCCCGCGGAGCGGGCGTCTCGAAGGATGGCCGCGCCACGAATGCTGTATTTGCCATCCTTCGAGACGCGATGCTGCGCATCGCTCCTCAGGATGAGGATTGGAGACGAGCGAAACAGCCACGTTTGACCTCGCGCGCGCATCGCGGCATTCAGGACGCAAATCCCTGCATTCGCGAGGTCCCATGCCGCTGCCGCCGCCTGCCGCCCGTCGTCACGTCCACACCCGCCGCGTGCAGGTCGAAGGCTATCTTCGCGAGGATGGGCTCTGGGACATCGAGGCTTCGCTGATCGACGACAAGCCCTATGCCTATGACGACTTCGAGCGCGGGCGCCGCCAGCCGGGCGAGCCCGTGCACAAGATGTCGATCCGCCTGACCGTCGACGACGCGCTGGTCGTGCGCGACGCGGCGGCTGCGATGGAGGACGTGCCTTATCCGACCTGCCACGACGTTCCGCCGCGCGTGGAGGCGCTGATCGGCATGAAGCTCGGCGGCGGCTGGCGCAACGCCGTGCGCGAGCGCATCGCCAAGCGCCAAGCCTGCACGCATCTGATGGAGTTGATCGGTCCGGCGATCACGACGCTGTTCCAGTCGATGTCGGCGAAGTCTTTCGAGGAACGGGCGGCGGGGAAGGCGATGGAACAGAAGCCCTATTTCATCGACGGCTGTTGGTCGTGGCGCTCGGACGGGCCGGCGCTGAAGAAGTTCTTTCCGCAGTTCGTGGAGGGGGCGGAGTAGGGGTGATTGCCGTCATTGCGAGCGAAGCGAAGCAATCCAGAGCCGGGTTGTGGCTCTGGATTGCTTCGTCGCTCCGCTTCTCGCAATGACGATCAGGCCGCCCGCTCGAACACCGCGGCGATGCCCTGGCCGCCGCCGATGCACATGGTCTCCAGACCGTATTTCGCGTCGCGCTTCTTCATCTCGTACATGAGATTGGCGAGGATGCGCACGCCGGTGGCGCCGATCGGGTGTCCCAGCGAAATGCCGGAGCCG
>CAMFKC010000136.1 GCA_945956975.1 uncultured Methylocystaceae bacterium
CTCTCCCCGCTTTGCGGGGAGAGGGGGAGGGGGCCTCACTGCCCCTTGAAAGCCGGCAATCTCCGCTCGGCTGTCGCCTTCACGCCTTCCTTGAAGTCTGCGGTCAGGCGCTGCCATTCCTGCTCGACCAGCTCGCGCTCGGTTGCGCGCTCGACGCCCTCGGCGAGGCCGCGGCGCAGGGTTTCGCGGATGGAGACGATGGCGAGCGGGGCGGACACGGCGATCTCGGCGGCGAGCGCCTTGGCGGCGCTCAGCACCTCGGCTTCGGGCACGAGCTGGTCGGCGAGGCCGATGCGATAGGCTTCCTCGCCGGAGATGCGGCGGCCGGTGTAGAACAGCAGCGCCGCCTGCTGCTGGCCGATGATGCGCGGCAGCGTGTGCGTGAGGCCGAAGCCCGGATGCATGCCGAGGCGCGCGAAATTCGCGGAGAAGCGCGCTTCCGCGCAGGTGACGCGGAAGTCCGCCATGACGGCGAGGCCAAGCCCGCCGCCGATGGCCGCGCCATGCACGGCTGCGACGATCGGCTTCTCGACTTTGAAGAGGCGCGTCGCCTCCTTGTAGAGATGCTTGCCGCCTTCCGCGACCGTGCCGGTGTCGGCGCGATTGGCGAAGTCGGCGCCGGCGCAGAAGGCCTTGCCCTCGGAGCACAGCACGCTCGCGCGCACGTTGGCGTCGCGGTCGCCGGCCTCGAAGGCGGAGGCGAGCTGGCGGATGAGATCATTGTCGAAGAAGTTGAAGGGCGGGCGGCGGATCGTGACGATCTGCACGTGGCCTTCGATGTCGACGGTGATGTCCTTGTAGGCGGTCATGGGCGTTTTCTCCGAAGAATTCTGAGTTCCTCACCCTGAGGAGCGCCGAAGGCGCGTCTCGAAGGGTGGCCGATGCGGGGGCTTTGCCATCCTTCGAGACACCCGCTTCGCGGGCTCCTCAGGATGAGGGGCCGGGATGGCGGCAAATGCGCCAACGGAAATTCACCTCAACCCCAACCCCCGCGCGATCATGCCGCGCAGGATCTCGCGCGTGCCGCCGCGCAGCGAGAAGGAGGGGGCGTGCATGATCGTGTGGGCGAGCACGGCGACATAGGGGTTGCTCGACGTGGCGTCGGGCTCGGCGTCGACGATGAGGCGCAGCACCTCGACCATCTCCTGCTCGAGGCTGGTGCCGAGTTCCTTGACGATGGCCGCGTGAACGGCGGGATCCTCGCCGCGCTGGAGCATGCCGGCGATGGAGCGCGACATGCGGCGCAAAGTCATGAGATGCGCGATGATGCGGCCGAGCGCGATGGCGGCGCGATCGTCGACCGCCTCCTGCAGCATCGCAAAGCCTTCGATCAGCAGCGTGAAGGTGGAGAGGAACCGGTCGGGGCCGGAGCGTTCGTAGGCGAGTTCGCCGGTCACCTGCTTCCAGCCGTCGCCCTGGTTGCCGAGCATGGCGCTCGCCGGCAGGAAGACGTCCTCGAAGACGACTTCGTTGAAGTGATGCTCGTGCGAGAGATCGACGATGGGGCTGACCTTGATGCCCGGCGTCTTCATGTCGACGATGAACTGGCTGACGCCGCCGTGCCTGTCGTCGCTCTTCGCGTCCGTGCGGCAGAACAGGATCATGTAGTGCGAGACATGCGCGCCGGAGGTCCACACCTTGGTGCCGTTGACCTTGAAGCCGCCTTCGACGGCGGTCGCGCGCGTGCGGGTGGCGGCGAGATCGGAGCCGGAATCCGGCTCGCTCATGCCGATGCAGAAGAAGAGTTCGCCGCGCGCGATCTTCGGCACGAAGAAGTCTTTCTGCTCTTGCGTGCCGTAGCGCAGGATGGAGGGCGCGGACTGTCTGTCGGCGATCCAGTGCGCGGCGACGGGCGCGCCGGCCGCGAGCATTTCCTCGAGCACGACGTAGCGTTCCAGCGCCGAGCGTTCGTGGCCGCCGTATTGCTTCGGCCAGGTCATGCCGATCCAGCCCTTCTCGGCCATTTTTTTCGAGAAGGCGGGATTGCGGCCGCTCCAGGATTGCGCGCGCTGGCGCGCCGTCATGCCGGCCAGTTCGACATTGAGAAAGGCGCGCACTTCGGCGCGCAGCTTTTCGGTCGCCTCGGTGTTGGGCGGGGGTGGGGCGAAGGTCAGGTTCGTCATGTCTTCTCACGCCGTCACGATGTCGGACCAGAGTTTCTTCGGGCCGGCCTTGGCGGCGGCGCGGCCGATGATCAGCGACCAGTCGCTCTCCTTGCCGAATTCGTCGCGCCAGGACCACAGCCGCTTGGTCAGATAGTGCAGCATGTGCTCGCGCGTGAATCCGATGGCGCCGTGCGTCTGGTGGGCGATGCCGGCGCCGATGCTGGCGGCCTCGCCGCAGCGCGCCTTGGCGGCGGCGATGGGCAGCAGGTTCATGCCGTTGGCGGCGGCCTCGGAGGCCATGTCGGCCGCGGCGTTTGCGGCGGCGGAATGGGCGGCCAGCATGGCGAGGTTGTGCTGCACCGCCTGGAACTTGCCGATCGGCTTGCCGAACTGAACGCGCTCGTTGGCGTATTGCAACGTGATCTCCAGCGTGCGCGACAGCGCGCCCGCGATCTGGTTTGCGCGCATGGCGGCGCCGAAGGCGCGCAGCGTTTCGAGATTGACGTTGTTGCCGGCGGGCGCAACGTCCCCGGCGCCGAGGTCGCAGGCGAAGGTCACGTCGTCGCGCGGCTCCATCGCGAGGTTGCGGCCTTCGCTGATGGCGCAGGCTTTGGGGTCGACGCGCGCGACCATGTTCGCGCCGTCGGCTTCGGCCAGCACGAGAATGGCGGCGGCGTTGCGCGCGAAGGGAACGCGCTTTCCTACGCCTTCGAGGCGCCAGCCAGCGCCCGTCTTTTTCAGCGCAATCGACGAGCTGTTGCTTGCGGGCGCAATCGTCAGCGGGCCCTCGGGCACGGCGAGCGCGGAGCCTGCGAGCCAGCCGGCGAGCATGGTTTCGGCGAGCGGCACGGGCGCGGCGCGGCTGGCGGAAATGCGCAGCGCGGCCAGCGCGTCCTCGATCGACAGATCGGAACCGCCGGCGCTTTCCGGTAGCAGCGCGCCGGATAGCCCGGCGTCCGTCACTTCCTTCCAGAGCCCCGTCTGGAATTCGCCTTTCTCGGCCGCCGCCAGCACGGATTTGTCGCATGTGTCGCCGAACAGCTTTTCGGCCATGTCACGGATGAGGTCGGTCGTCTCGCTCATTCTCTTGCTCTCTTTGCGCCGCCCTCGCCCTTCGAGACGCCGCCTGCGGCGGCTCCTCAGGGTGAGGGCTGTTGTGCGCTATTTCTTCCCCGGCTGTCCCGCGCGCTGCCGCGCCCAGTCCTCGTCCGTCCAGTTCAGCATTTGCGATACGCCGGCGCGCGAGCCCGCGAGCCAGCGCTTGCCGCCGTCGATCACGACGGTCTCGCCGGTGATGTAGCCTGCGAGATCTGAGACGAGGAAGGCGCAGAGGTCGGCCAATTCCTTGTGCTCGCCGTCGCGGCGCAGCGGCACGCCGGGGTCGATGTCGTTGGCGCCGCCCGTGGGAGTCAGGCGCGCGCTCGCGCCCTGCGTCGGGAAATTGCCGGGCGCGACCGCAACAAGCCGAATGCCGTGCGGACCCCATTCAACGGCCAGCGATTTCGTCATCGCGTCGATGCCCGCCTTGGCCATGGCGTTCGGCAGGGTGAAGGCCGCGCCGTGCAGCGCGGACAGGGTGAGAATGGAGAGGACGACGGCCGGCTGCTTCTTCTCGATCCAGTGCTTGCCCGCGGCGACCGTGCAATAGGCCGCGCCATGCAAGCAGGTGTTGAGCACGGCGTCGAGCGCGCGCGGCGAGAGCCTGTGCGACTGCGCGAGAAAATTGCCGGCGGCATTGTTGAGGAGAATGTCGAGCGGCTTCCGCGCGACGATATTCTCGATCATCGATTCCACGGCGGCTGCGTCGCGGATATCGCATTGCTCGATCTCGACGAAGCGGCCGAATTTCTGCGCGAATTCCTGCGCTGTGTCCTGCAGGACCTCGCGGCGGCGCCCGCAGATGACGAGATCCGCGCCCAACTCCATGAATCGCGCGCCGATGGCCTTGCCGAGGCCCGTGCCGCCGCCCGTGACCAGCGCGCGCTTGCCCTTCAGCAGGTCCGCTTCAAAACCTCCGGCCATCGTTCCGTCTCATGCGCGCCCGACATTAGAGATTGGCTCGGGCGCGTTTTCGTATCATAATTTTGTAGGGCGATTTTCGGACAAGTCGCGCGTCGACGCAAGGGCGCAGAACAAACAAGCAGGAGGAAACCATGAACGACATGAGCGTGAAATCGGCCGGATTCGGCTTCAACCCGACGGACGAGCTGAATGATCTCCGCATGTCGGACAAGGCCAAGCCGCTCTACGACCACGTGCGCAAGTTCCTGAAGGAAACCGTCGCGCCGATGCAGGTGGAATACGAGGCGCTGGGCAAGGGCAAGACCGATCGCTGGAACTTCGCGCCCGGCCAGCTCGAGTGCCTGCAGAAGGCCAAGGACAAGGCCAAGTCCGAAGGCCTGTGGAACTTCTTCCTGCCTGACGCCGAGACAGGCGAGGGCCTCAGCAATCTCGACTACGCCTTCATCGCCGCCGAACTCGGCAAGTATCCGCTCGGCTCCGAGGCGATGAACTGCTCGGCGCCCGACACCGGCAACATGGAAGTGCTGGAGCGCGTCGGCACCAAGGAGCAGAAGGAGAAGTGGCTGAAGCCGCTGCTCAACGGCGAGATCCGCTCGGCCTATGTGATGACGGAGCCGAACGTCGCCTCCTCCGACGCCAAGAACGTCTCGACCTCCGCCGTGCTCGACGGCGACGAATGGGTCATCAACGGCGAGAAATATTATATTTCGGGCCTCGGCGACCCGCGCTGCAAGATCATGATCGTGATGGTCAAGACCAGCCCCGATGCGGCGCCCTCCAAGCAGCAGTCGCAGATCCTGGTGCCCGTCGGCACGCCGGGCGTGGAAGTGATCGGCCCGATGCACGTGTTCGGCCACGACCATGCGCCGCGCGGGCACATGCACATGCGCTTCAACAACGTGCGCGTGCCGAAGTCCAACATCCTGCTCGGCGAAGGCCGGGGTTTCGAGATCTCGCAGCTCCGCCTCGGCCCGGGCCGCATCCATCACTGCATGCGCACGATCGGCAAGGCCGAGAAGGCGCTGGACCTGATGATCGAGCGCGGCCTGACGCGCGAGGCCTTCGGCAAGAAGCTCGTGCATCTCGGCGGCAACCTGCAGATCATCGCGCAGGCGCGCTGCGAAATCGAGGCCATGCGCCTGATGGTGCTGAAGGCGGCCAAGGCGATGGACGTGCTGGGCAACAAGGAGGCCCGCGTGTGGGTCTCCATGGTCAAGGCCATGGTGCCGGAGCGGACCTGCAAGATCATCGACCAGGCGATCCAGATGCACGGCGCGACCGGCATTTCCAACTGGACGCCGCTGGCCGAAATGTACACCGACGTCCGCCACCTGCGCTTCGCCGACGGTCCGGACGAGGTGCACTGGATGGTGGTCGGCCGCAACGAGATCAGCAACCGCTGATCGCTACGCATTCCTTCTCCCGCGAAAGCGGGAGAAGGTGTCGCGCGGCTGCGCGACGGACCAGCGCCGTTCCACAGCACGGACGCTTGTCGCGGTCGCGGCGCCCTTGCGCGACCCTTGTTTCGCAAAGGCCGCCCTCTCCCGTCGCACGGGGGAGAGGATAAGCACATCACCGCTTCGGAAACGGTCCCGCGATCACGATTTCGCCGACAGGCTTGCGCGCGTTCGGGGCTTCGATGCCTTGGAGCTTTTCCGGAAGCGCCGTCTTGTCGCCCCGCTTGCCGAGTGCGATCGCCATTTCGATGTGGCAATCGTCGGGCACATGCAATTCGTCGCGGGCGCGATCGAAATCGACGCCGATCATGCCATGCGCCGGCCACCCGACAGCCGAAGCCTCCAGCGCCAGATAGGCCCAGGCGGCGCCGGCGTCGAGCGAATGCGAGCGCGAGGGCACGCGGCGGGCTTCCGGCGTGAGGCGCGTCTTGCGCGAAATGAGGAAGACGAGCGCCGAGGCGTTGTTCGCCCAGGGGCGGTTGCCTTCCGCCAGCAGGCTGTGGAACAGGTCGAAATCCGGCGTTCCGTGTTTGGCGTAGAGGAAAATCCACGGCTGCAGGTTGCTGGCCGAGGGCGCCCAGCGCGCCGCTTCGAATAAGCGCATCAGCACGGAATCGGGAATGGTTTCGCCGGTGAAGGCGCGCGGCGACCAGCGGTCGAGAAAGTGCTGCGAGACCGGGTGGTCCGCCTTGCGTGGATTTGGCGCGTTCATGTGGGGATCGCTCTCCTGTCGCCCGCTCCTGCCAAGCGGGGGACGCGCGCCGGCATGTACCGACGTCGTCCGCGTTACGGAGCGATCAACCGCAAGCGCGCATAGTTTCCGCCGTCGTCCGTTCGCCGCGCATGGAGAACGAGCTATCGCCCCTTGGTGGGAATCTGATTGAAGGCCACGTCCTTGTCTACCCGGATGTCGCCGGGCAGGCCGAGCACGCGCTCGGCGATGATGTTGCGCAAGATTTCATCAGTGC
>CAMFKC010000137.1 GCA_945956975.1 uncultured Methylocystaceae bacterium
ATCTCGACCGGATCGCCGAGATCGAGACGGCCGCCCTCGTCACCGACCGGCTTTCGCGCCGCGCCCTGCGCGGACGGATTGAAAGCAGGTCCTGCGCGATGCTGGTGGCGGACAGCGCGGGAACCATCGCCGGCTACGCGCTGGTCGAATTCCGCAAGACGTCCCGGCGCGCCCGGCTGTTTTCGATCGCGCGCGCGCCGGATTCGCCCGAGGGCGTTGGCCGCGCGTTGCTGGCGGCCTGCGAGCGCGAAGCTGTTCGACGTGGTTGCGACGCGATGCGGCTCGAGTCCCGCGAAGACAATATGCGGGCGCTGCGGCTGTACGACGCCGCTGGCTACGTTCGGTTCGCGCGGGTCGCGAATTACTACGAGGACGGCGCCGCCGCGCTGCGGCTGGAAAAGCCGCTACAAGTCTGAATTGCGCACATGCAGGTTTTGACGGCCGCCTTGCCGGGTCGCCGACCGTTTTTGTGGCCGCTGGTCAATTGATCGTCCTACATTCGCCCGACATGAGCCCGGGCTGGACTTGAATGAAAACGACAACGGCAGGCCGCCCGATCGCGGTGCATGCATTTTCGACCCGCAATTTCGCGCCGCAGGAGCGGCTGGACGTGTGGCGTGATTTGGTCGGCGGCTCCTATACGCTCAGCGCTGATCCTGTCGGCTTCGAGGCGGAGGCGCGCCTCGCGCAGATCGACGGCATGATCTTTCGCTCGATGACCGCCAGCGTCCAATCTGTCGGCCGCACGGCGGCGCAAATACGCCGTGACGGGCTGGAGCATTTTTCCCTGCACCTCAACCACGCCGGCTATTGCTTCAGCTCCGCGCGGGGCGACGGCGTCTTGCATCCGGGCGAGATCAGCATCAACGATCTCACGCGGCCTTTCGAGCGATCGGCCGCGCTCGAACGCGACAGTATCGTGCTGTCGCTGCCGCGCGACGCCGTCGAGCGCATCGCCCCTCAGACATCGCTCCACGGCGCGGTCCTCGGCGGCCCGGTGGCGACGTTGTTCGCGACGCATATGCAGATGCTGGCGAGCCGGATGGCGGAACTGCCGCAAGCTGCAGCGCGCCCGTTGATGGACTCAACCCTGGCGATGCTGGGCGCTGCGCTGTCGACCTACGCGCCGGACACGAAATGCCTCGATGCGGCCCGCGCGCTCGCGGCCAAACGCCACATTCGGCGCAATCTGTCGCGTGTGTCGCTGGGCCCTGAAACCATTGCGCGGGACCTGCGCATTTCGCGCACGACGCTCTATCGCCTGTTCGAGGCCGAAGGCGGCGTGGCGCACTACATTTCCCGGCGGCGTCTGGCCGCCGCCGCCGCGGCGCTTCGCGATCCCGATGATCTGCGGTCGATTTCGGCGCTGGTCGTGGCTTTCGGCTTTGGCAGCGCGTCGTCGCTCGCGCGCGCCTTTCGCGCGCGCTACGGCATGTCGCCCTCAGACTTCCGGCTCGCGCGCCGTGACGAGCCGGAAGACTTCAGCGGCGCCGCCTATGCGGCCTGGCTGCGGCAGATCGCATAACCGTCCTACCGGACGGCGTCGGCCGCCGCCCTGGTCGCCTCGAAGATCCCGCCGAAATTGGCGCGGATCGTGTCGCAATGCGCGGCCGCGTCGCGGCGCACGTCGGCTGCGATCTTCTCCATTTCGGACGTCGGGATTTCGAGCTTGGCCTGCAACCGGTCGGAGGCGGCGCCCAGACGCTCCATCTGCGCATCCTTCACCGGCGCCTTGCACTCCTGCGCATAGACGATGACGCCGAGCACGCGGCCGAGCGCGTTTTCGGCCGCCGCGCGCGGGCTCATGACCTGCGGATAGACCCAGGCCTGCTCCTGCCCACCGTCGCATGCCCAGAGGTGGATCGGAGCGCCGTCGCGGGTGTTGCCATCGGGCAGGTCGAGGCACTTGTCGCCCATCTTGATCTGGCCGTTGGAGAGGCGCCACTGATCCGCGCCCGGCGCGCTGCAGGCGGACAGCTGCAGCCGCGCGCCATCGGCCGGCTTGCCGCCGGCGACGTTGAGGCACATGCCGTCCTTGCCCTCGATCTGGCCGTGCTGGAAGGTCCATTTCTGCTCGGGGCTGCCGTCGCACGGCCAGTAGTGCAGGCGCACGCCGACCTTCGTGTCGCCGTTGGGAATGTCGATGCACTTGCCGCCCTTGCCGCGAATGTCGCCCGCCGCGGAGGCAGGCGCGGCTGCAAGGACGCCAAGCGCGAGCGCCGCGATTGCGATGAGTATCTTCATGCCGTCCCTCGTTGGTTCAAGACCCGCCCCGTCACAGCGCGTAGCGTGCGGCAGGGCCGCTGCACACCTGCGCCGGACGCCGGGTCGAGACTTGGGACGGCAGGGCAAGCGGACGCTTGCGCTCGCCCCGCACAACGGCCACAAATCCTCCTCGTCTTTCCGGGGGCCCGCATCGGCCGAGGAGGTTCAGTGAAGTTGAGATCCATTCTGGCGGCGCTGGCCGTCCTCGCCGCATGCGCCGCACATCCGGCCCGCGCGCTCGACAAGGTGTCCTTCGCCACAAACTGGCTGGCCGAGGCCGAGCATGGCGGCTTCTATCAGGCGGTCGCCGACGGCACCTACGCCAAGTATGGGCTCGACGTGAAGATCGTGCCCGGCGGCCCGCAGGCCAACAACCGGCTGCTGCTGATCTCCGGCAAGGTCGACTTCTTCATGGGCGCCAACATGATCCAGGCGCTGGATGCGGTGAAGGAAGGCGTGCCGACGCTCGCCGTCGCCTCCATGTTCCAGAAGGATCCGATCGTCTACATGTCGCATCCGGGCCAGGGCCTGGACAGGATCGAGGACCTGAAGAACGCCAACGCCTATTTCGTCGGCAAGGACAATCTCGTCACCGTCTTCCAGTGGGCCAAGCAGACCTACGGGTTTCGCGAAGAGAAGGTGAAGCCCTACAGCTTCAATCCCGCGCCCTTCATCGCTGACAGGAAGGCCGTGCAGCAGGGCTATCTCACGAGCGAGCCCTACGAGGTGGAGAAGCAGGGCGGCTTCAAGCCGAACGTCTTCTTGGTGGCCGACTTCGGCTACGATTCCTATTCGACGACGATCGAGACGCGCGCGGAAACCATCGCGAAGAAGCCGGACCTCGTGCAGCGCTTCGTCGATGCCTCCGCCATCGGCTGGTACAATTATCTCTACGGCGACAACAAGGCCGCAAACGCGCTCATCAAGAAGGACAATCCCGAGATCACCGACGGGCAGATCGCCTTCTCCATCGAGCAGATGAAGCAGCACGGCGTGGTCGATTCCGGCGACTCGCTGAAATCAGGCATCGGCGCCATGACCGACGGACGCATGAAGAGCTTCTTCGACAAGATGGTGAAGGCGGGCGTGGTCGACGCGAAGGTGGACTACAAGAAGTCCTACACGCTGCAATTCGTGAACAAGGGTATCGGCGTCGAACTCCGGCCGAAGTGAAGAGGCTCGCTCTCGTGACGGATATGCGCGCCGCACATGATCGCGTATCGCGCCGCTGCTTCTCCCTCCCGCTCGCCGGGAGGGCCAGGGCGGGGGCAGTCGCGCCACGAATGTCGCGAGATCCTGCCCGGTCGGCCCCCACCCCCAGCGCCTCCCCGCAAGGGGCAGGGGAGCGAGGGCGATCCGCATGAATGCGCCAAGCGCTCCCCTCGTGCGCCTGCAAGACGTCGGCAAGTCCTTCGCCAATGGCGTCGCGGCGCTCGGCGGGCTCGATCTCGACGTGCGCGACGGCGAGTTCTTGACCCTGCTCGGCCCCTCTGGCTGCGGCAAGTCGACGACGCTGCGCATGATCGCCGGCCTCAGCCGCCAGTCCTCCGGCAGTATCGCGTGGCGCAACGGCGTGCGGCCACAGGTCGGCTTCGTGTTCCAGGAGCCGACCTTAATGCCCTGGGCGGATGTCGCGCAAAACGTCTACCTGCCGTTGCGGCTTGCGGGCATGAGCGAGCGCGAGGCGCAGCCGCGCATTGCCGCCGCGCTCGAGGGCGTCGGGCTCGCCTCCTTTGCGAAGGCCTATCCCCGCGAGCTTTCCGGCGGGATGCGGATGCGCGTGTCGATCGCGCGCGCGCTGGTCACGCGGCCGCCGCTGCTCTTGATGGACGAACCGTTCGCCGCGCTGGACGAGATCACGCGCTTCAAGCTCAACGACGATCTTCTGGCGCTGGCGCGCGAATTGAAGACGACGGTCGTCTTCGTCACGCATTCGGTGTTCGAGAGCGTCTACCTGTCCTCGCGCATCGCGGTGTTTGCCGCGCGGCCGGGCCGTGTCGTCGAGACGATCGAGGTCGATGGCCCCGCCGTCCGTGATGCCGAGTTCCGGCTGTCGCCGGAATTCGCAGAGACGTGCCGACAGGCTTCCGCCGCGCTCGATCGCGCCAGCGGGAGGGTTCCCGCATGAGCGAGAAACGGACCGCGAGCCTTCAGGCTCGCAAGACTAAAGGAAGCGAAGGCGAGCCTGAAGGCTCGCGGTCCAGCCGCCTCCTAGACATCGGCCTGCCGGTCGGCGTCTTCATCCTCTTCCTGCTCGCGTGGGAAGCCGTGGTCGTGCTGGCGCAGATCCCACCCTACATCCTGCCGGCGCCGAGCGTCATCGGCGCGACGATCGTCAAGGACTGGCCGCTGCTCTCGGCCTCGCTCATGGTGACGCTGACCATCACCTTCGAGGCGCTGGCGCTCGCCATCGTCGGCGGCGTAGGGCTCGCCATCCTGCTGGCGCAAAGCCGCTGGATCGAGCGCGCCTTCCTGCCCTTCGCCATCATCCTGCAGGTGACGCCGGTCATTGCCATCGCGCCGCTGCTGCTGGTGTGGCTCGAACCCTCGACGGCGGTGCTGGTCTGCGCCTTCATCGTCGCCTTCTTCCCGATCCTGTCGAACACCGCGCTCGGGCTCGCCTCGACCGACCACAATCTGCTCGACCTCTTCGAGCTCTACCGCGCCTCGCGCTGGAAGCAGCTGATCTGGCTGCGGCTGCCGGCGGCGTTGCCCTATTTTTTCTCCGGGCTGCGCATCGCCGGTGGGCTCGCGCTCATCGGCGCCATCGTGGCCGAACTCGCGGCGGGCGCGGCAGGACAGGGAACAGGCCTCGCCTTCCGCATCACCGAGGCTGGCTTCCGCCTCAACATCCCACGCATGTTCGCCGCGCTGACGCTGATCTCGCTGACGGGCATCGCGATCTACGCGCTGTTCGCGTTGCTGTCGAAACTCGCGCTCGGCCGCTGGCACGACAGCGCGCGGGAGCGGGAGCGGTAGTTCTTCCGTCATTGCGACGAGCGTTTTCGCGTCGTCTCGAGTCTGAGCCAGAACAAGAATCCTCATCCTGAGGGGCGCCGCAGGCGCGTCTCGAAGGATGGCAAAATGCAAGATATCCGGCTCGGCCATCCTTCGAGACGCCGCTTTGCGGCTCCTCAGGATGAGGATTTCTGTTTTGGTCCGGCACAACGCTCTTCGTACAGAGAAGCCGGTCTAGCCATGCTGTCTGCACATGGCGGACAGTCTCGGCCGATCCCGGGTCGCCGCGAGGCGCCCACGCGTCTACAAGACGGGATGACCACCACGCAGGACAGCGAAAAGCCGGGCAAGACGCTGCGCGCCTCGCTCGATGTGACCGACGTGGCGGAGCTGAAGCTGCGCCAGCGCGGGATTTTGCTCATGTGCTGCGCGCTGGTCTGTTTCGCCTGCCTCGACACCACAGGCAAATGGCTCGGCCGGCATGTGCCGGTATGGGAGGTCGTGTGGGCGCGCTATGTCGGCGCGACGATTCTCGCGCTCACCTTCACCAACCCATGGCGGGCGACGGGCTCCCTGCGCACGCGCCGCCCGATCCTGCAATGCGTTCGTGCGCTGCTTCTGTTTTCGTCGACGCTTTTCAACTTCCTGGCGCTGAAGCACCTCCAGCTCGCCGATACGATGGCGGTCGGCTTCGCGCTCCCGCTCGTGCTGTCGCTGCTCGCCGGCCCCATCCTCGGCGAATGGGTCGGGCCGCGCCGCCTGATCGCGATCATGATCGGCTTCATCGGGGTGCTGGTGGTGGTGCGGCCGGGCGTCGGCGCGTTGCAGCCGGGCATGATCTACACGATCGGCAGCCTGTTCTGCTACGCCTTCTACAACATGTTCACCCGCATGCTGGCGGCCACCGATCCGCCAGCAACGACGACCTTCTTCGGCGCGGTCTCGGGTGCGATCGTGCTCACGCCTTTCCTGCCGTATTTCTGGACATGGCCGCAATCGTGGCATGTCTGGGCAGGCCTCGCCGCGCTCGGCTGCTTCGGCGGCTTCGGCCATTTCCTGCTGATCCACGCCCACGGCCTCGCCCCGGCGGCGGTGCTGGCCCCTTATGTCTACACGCAGATCGTGTGGATGACGGCGCTGGGCTTCATCGTCTTCGGCGACGTGCCGGGCTTCTACACCGCGCTGGGCGCGGGGATCGTCGTCAGCTCGGGACTTTATCTCTTCTATCGCGAACGGGTGGTGAAGGCGAAAGCCTGAGGCTCACAGCGGCTTGCCGGCGAGCCACTCCTTCCCGCGCGCATAGAGCGCCTCGACTTCTGG
>CAMFKC010000138.1 GCA_945956975.1 uncultured Methylocystaceae bacterium
CGGCGAGGCAGAGATAGGGATACCAGCCGAACAAGGCGTGGTTCAAGAAGTCAGACATGTCGCAGCCCTCAGGAGTGAAGCGCCGCCGCGCTGTTTTCGCGCGCGGTTCGGATCTGATTTTCGACGCCAGGCGCGGGACGCCGCCCCTGCCGAAGCTTCGCCGCAAATTCGTCACGACATCCCGCCTGCGGACCGAAGGTCACCGCTTCTTCCTCCCAGGCCGCGTCAAGCGCAGCAAGATCGTCCGGCGCAGGCTCATTTTCTGCTCGCAAGGCGGCGAGAGCTGTTTCGTCAGGTTTTGCGTCAGCGATGGCGACCAGAGCGCGCAGGATCGCTTGGTAGGGCGATTTGCGTTTAGCGAGCCGCTCCGCAAGAGCCGTGAGCACGTGCGCAGTTTCGCCAAGCAGGCAGCGCGCTTCATCAAGCGGCAGCAAAGATAGATACTCCAGGAAAAGAGGTAGAAAATCCGGAAGCTCCTTAGCGTCCGGCGAAAGCCCCTTCTCTTCGTAGATCGTCTTGAGATCGACGAGCGCCTGCCCGCGATCACGGCTATCGCCATGAACATGTTCGAAAAGATGAAGCGACAGGCTTCGCGTGCGGTCGAACAGGTTGTGCCACGTCTCCTGCAGGTCGTAGATGTCGCGCGATCGCAAGTCGGCTATGAGAAGGCCCAGAGCGACGCGATCCCCGTGCGGCGCGATGCCTTCATCATCGAGCACGGTCTCGATCTCGTCGAGCGCGCCGATCATTTCGGAGCCCGGATGCTGGATCAGGGCAGAGAGAGCGCGAAACGTCTTCATCATGCGACCTCCATCGGCGTCTTGATTCGTTCGCGCTTCGGCGCGCCGAACAACCCTGTCCCGGTCTCGCCGGCGGAACAGCCATTGCCGAAGGAGAAGCCGCATCCTCCGCGCGTGTCGTAGGCGTCTTCCGTCGCCTCGCGATGCGCGGTGGGAATGACGAAGCGATCTTCATAATTAGCGATTGCCATGTAGCGGTACATGTCTTCGATCGTCGCAGCGCTCAGTCCGACTGACTTCGCCACGGCATGGTCGATGACGCCATCGATGGTCTTCGCCCGCATGTAGGCCCGCATCGCGAGCATCCGCTCGAGCGCGAGCGCAACGGGCGCCTCGTCGCCCGCCGTAAGAAGATTCGCGAGATAGCGCAGCGGAATGCGGAGCGATCGCACATCGGGCATCCCGTTTTCGGTCGCCATCTTGCCGGCCTCGGCTGCCGCCTGGATTGGCGAAAGCGGCGGCACGTACCAGACCATCGGCAGCGTGCGGTATTCCGGATGCAGTGGAAAGGCGATCTTCCATTCCATCGCCATCTTCCATACAGGCGACTTCCGGGCGGCCTCGAGCCAACCCTCGGAAATCCCGTCCTCGCGCGCCTGTGCGATGACGGCAGGGTCATTCGGATCGCAGAACACCTTCATTTGCGACTCGTAGAGATCGGCTTCGTCGCTGACGCTGGCCGCCTCCTCGATCCGATCGGCGTCATAGAGCATGACGCCGAGGTAGCGGATACGGCCGACGCAGGTTTCCGAACAGACAGTCGGTTGTCCCGCCTCGATGCGCGGATAGCACATGATGCACTTCTCGGACTTGCCCGACGACCAGTTGAAATAGATCTTCTTGTAGGGGCACCCGGAGACGCACATGCGCCAGCCGCGGCACTTTTCCTGATCGATCAGAACGATGCCGTCTTCCTCGCGCTTGTAGATCGCGCCGGACGGGCAGGAGGCGACGCAGGCCGGATTGAGGCAGTGCTCGCACAACCGCGGCAGATACATCATGAACGTGTTTTGGAACTGCCCGTACATCTCCTTTTGGACACCCTCGAAGTTTGAATCCTTCGAACGCTTTGTGAATTCGCCACCGAGGATTTCTTCCCAGTTCGGCCCCCACTCGATCTTATCGATACGTTCGCCGGTGATCAGCGACCGCGGCCGCGCCGTCGGAAACGCCTCGCTTTCCTTCGACGTCTGCAGATGCTCGTAATCGAACGTGAAGGGCTCGTAATAATCGTCGATCTCAGGCAGATCCGGGTTGGCGAATATGTTGGCGAGCACGCGCCACTTCGCGCCGATCCTGGGTTCGATGCCGCCGTTGGCCCTGCGTTGCCAGCCGCCCTTCCAGCGCTTCTGGTTTTCCCAATCCTTGGGATAGCCGATGCCCGGCTTGGATTCGACATTGTTGAACCATGCGTATTCCATGCCTTCGCGGCTGGTCCAGACGTTCTTGCAGGTGACGGAGCAGGTGTGACAGCCAATGCACTTGTCCAGATTCAGGACCATCGCAATTTGCGCGCGGATTTTCATCGTCGTTCTCCTATTCCGCGGCCGCGAAGCGGCGATCGGGCCCTTTCGGGGCGGCCTCGTCAAAGGGGTTTTCCAGCCATTCGATCTTCGACAACTTGCGGACGATCACGAACTCGTCGCGGTTTGTGCCGATCGTGCCGTAATAGTTGAAGCCGTAACTCTGCTGCGCGTAGCCGCCGATCATGTGCGTCGGCTTCAGGACCGCGCGCGTCACGGAATTATGGATGCCGCCGCGCTTGCCGGTCGCCTGCGATCCAGGCATGTTCACGATCTTTTCCTGCGCATGGTACATCATGCACATGCCGTCTTTCACGCGCTGCGAAACCACTGCGCGCGCAACGAGGGCGCCGTTTGAATTGTAGGCCTCGATCCAGTCGTTATCGACGAGCCCCGCCTTCTTCGCATCGTTCTCGCTGATCCATACGCACGGCCCGCCGCGCGAGAGCGTCAGCATGAGCAGATTGTCCGTGTAAGTGGAGTGGATGCCCCACTTCTGGTGCGGCGTGATGAAATTGAGGACGATCTGCGCCTCCCCATTGTCGTGCGTTTCGATGACCGGCTTGATCGTGCGCATGTCGACCGGCGGGCGGTAAACGCAAAGGGCCTCGCCGAACGCGCGCATCCACAAATGATCCTGGTAGAGCTGCTGGCGTCCCGTCAGGGTGCGCCAGGGGATCAGTTCGTGCACATTGGTATAGCCTGCATTGTAGCAGACCTTCTCGCTTTCCAGCCCGGACCAGATCGGCGACGAGATGATCTTGCGTGGCTGCGCGACAATGTCGCGATATCTGATCTTCTCGTCCTCCTTGGCCTTTGCGAGATGCGTATGGTCGAGCCCCGTAAAGCCGCCAAGCGAGGCCCAGGCCTTGACGGCGACTTCGCCATTGGTTTCCGGCGCCAAGGACAGAATGACCTCGCAGGCGTCAATTGCGCTATCGATTTTCGCCAGCCCCTTCGATGGACCGTCTTCACTCACAACGCCGTTCAACTCGCGCAGAAACTGGACCTCATGCTTGGTGTCCCAAGCCAGGCCCTTGCCGCCGTTGCCGAGCTTGTCCATCAGCGGGCCGAGCGACGTAAACCGCTTGTAGAGGTTCGGATAGTCGCGCTCTACGACGGTGACGTTCGGCATCGTACGACCGGGCATCGGATCGACCTCGCCGCGCTTCCAGTCTTTCACATCCAGGGCCTGCGCGATCTCGCCGGCCGTATCGTGCATGATGGGCGTGAGAACGGTGTCGAGTTCGACGCCGAGCACTTCGGGCGCGACTTCTGAAAAGGCCTTCGCGATACCCTTGTAGATCTCCCAATCGGTGCGCGATTCCCATACGGGATCGATCGCTGCCGAGAGGGGGTGAATGAAGGGATGCATGTCGGATGTGTTGAGGTCGTCCTTTTCGTACCAGGTCGCCGTCGGCAGGACGATGTCGGAATAGACGCATGTCGTGGACATGCGGAAATCGAGCGTGACCAGAAGATCGAGCTTTCCTTCCGGCGCTTCTTCATGCCAGGCGACTTCCTGCGGCTTCGCGCGCCCCTCCTCGCCAAGATCCTTGCCGAGCACGCCATGTGACGTGCCGAGCAGATGCTTCAGGAAATATTCGTGCCCCTTGCCGGAGGATCCCAGAATGTTGGAGCGCCACACGAACATGTTGCGCGGCCAGTTCACGGGATTGTCCGGATCGTTGCAGGACATCGGCAGATCGCCGGATTTCAGGGCCTGCGCGACATAATCTTTCGTTACCACGCCTGCGGCTTTGCTTTTGGCGTGGATGGTCAAAGGATTGGTCGCGAGCTGCGGGGCGGACGGCAGCCAGCCCATCCGTTCGGCGCGAACATTGTAGTCAATCACGGCGCCGTTCCAGGCGCCTTCCGGCGCCGTCGGCGAAAGAAGTTCCTTTGGATCGAGCGTTTCGTATCGCCACTGATCAGCATGCGCGTAGAAGAACGACGTTGCGTTCATTTGGCGCGATGGCCGGCCCCAGTCGAGACCGAACGCGAGTGGCGTCCAGCCGGATTGGGGGCGCAGTTTTTCCTGCCCGACGTAATGCGCCCAGCCCCCGCCGGACTGGCCGATGCATCCGCACAGCGCAAGCATGTTGATGACGCCCCGATAGTTCATATCGCAATGAAACCAGTGGTTCATCGCGGCCCCGATGATGATCATCGAGCGACCATCGGTCTTCTCGGCATTCGAGGCGAACTCGCGCGCGACTTGGATGATCTTGTCCCGCGCAACGCCAGAGATCGTCTCGGCCCAGGCGGGCGTGTACGGCGTCTGGTCGTCGAAATCGCTGGCGACGTTTGCGCCGCCGAACCCGCGATCCACGCCATAGTTGGCGAGCAGAAGATCGTAGACCGTCGTAACCAGATGCGGACCCGATGTCGTCGCGATACGCGTCGCAGGAAGCCGGCGCTCGATGATGCTGTCGTGCTTCGTGCCAGCGAAATGATCGTGCTCGATATTGCCGAAGTATGGAAAGGCGACGTCGACCATCTCGTGGTCGCGATTTTTCATCGATAGTTCGAGATCGGTTTCGGCCCCGGAGGATGCGCGCTCCTCGAGGTTCCATTTGCCCTTCTCGCCCCAACGGAATCCGACCGAACCATTTGGTGCGATCAGTTCATGGTTGTGCGAGTCGAATGCAAGTGTTTTCCATTCCGGATTGTTCGCCTCTCCGAGCGCGCCATCGAGATCGCTGGCGCGCAAAAAACGATCGGGGATCAGCCGGCCGTCCTGCTCGACCAGCCGCACCAGCATCGGCAGGTCGGTGTAACGTTTGACGTAGTTGGTAAAATACGGAACCTGCCGGTCGACATGATATTCCTTGAGGATGACATGTCCCATCGCCATCGCGATGGCGGAGTCCGTGCCCTGCTTCACGGACAGCCAGATGTCGGCAAATTTCGACGCTTCGGAATAATCCGGACAGATCACCGCGCTCTTGGCGCCCCGATAACGCGCCTCGGTGTAGAAATGCGCATCAGGCGTACGCGTCTGCGGGACGTTCGAGCCCCACAGGATCAGAAAGCCGGCATTGTACCAGTCCGCCGATTCTGGAACATCGGTCTGTTCGCCCCACATCTGCGGAGAGGCTGGCGGAAGATCGCAATACCAATCGTAAAACGACAGGCACACGCCGCCCAAAAGCGACAGGTAGCGGGCGCCGGCAGCGTAGGAAACCATGGACATGGCCGGAATCGGCGAAAATCCGACTACGCGATCCGGCCCATACTTTTTCACTGTATAGGCGTTCGCAGCAGCGATGATCTCGTTGACCTCCTCCCAGCTCGAGCGCACGAAGCCGCCGTGGCCGCGCACCCGCATGTAGGACGATCGCTTGCTGTCGTCCTCGACGATCGAGGCCCATGCAGCGACGGGCGTTCGCAGCATGCGCGCCTCGCGCCAGAGCTTGACGAGACGCGACCGCACCAGTGGGTGCTTCACGCGATTGCCGGAATACAGATACCAGCTATACGAAGCCCCGCGCGCGCAGCCGCGCGGTTCGTGGTTCGGCAGATCCGGGCGCGTCCGCGGATAGTCCGTCTGCTGCGTCTCCCAGGTCACGATGCCGCCCTTGACGTAGACCTTCCACGAACAGGAGCCCGTGCAATTGACGCCATGGGTCGAGCGCACGATCTTGTCGTGCTGCCAGCGTTTTCGGTAACTGTCCTCCCAACTGCGATCCTCGGTCGTGGTAACGCCGTGGCCGTTTGCGAAAGGTTCGCGCGAACGCTTGAAGAAGGTCAGCCGGTCGAGAAACAGGCTCATGATCGGACTCCGGTCAGGCAGACGGTTGCGTTGCGGCGGTCGGTTGCATGCGACGTTCGACGTCGTGCAGCAGGCCAGCGCGGCGAGTGTAGAAAAACCACGTCATTGCAACGCAGCTCACGTAGAACACGAAGAAAGCCCAGAGCGCGGCTTGCGGGCCGCCGGTCGCAGCGATCGACGAGCCGTAGGCCTTTGGGATGAAGAAGGCGCCGAAAGCTGCAATCGCCGACGTGAAGCCTGTGATCGCCGCGGATTCCTTTTCCGCCTGACGCACACGCACAGTGGCGTCGGCGTCGGGCATAAGGCGGTCGATCTCCTTGCGCATGATCGCAGGAATCATCTGGAACGTGGACGCATTGCCTATGCCCGTCATGGCGAACAGGAACAGGAAGCAGCCGAGAAAGCCGTAGAATGCGCCCGGCTGGTCCTTGGCGCCGATGAAGT
>CAMFKC010000139.1 GCA_945956975.1 uncultured Methylocystaceae bacterium
GAACAGCACCCAGCGCTTGCCGTCGAACTTCATCATCTGGAACTGCTTGTTGATCTTGTAGTCGTCCTTGGTCTCCGTCAGCATTCCCGGCAGCGCGAGGTCGGCGACGAAGCCCTTGATGTTGGTCGCCTGCTTCATGATGTTGGCGCGCGTCAGGTCGTCGCCGCACTGCTTGAGGATGTGCACGAGCAGCGAGGCCGTCGAATAGCCGTAGGTCGAGATGCCGCTATTGGGATCCTCGTTCGGCGCATACTTGGCCATGAAGGCCTTGTACTTCTTCATGCCCGCGTCGTTCTCCCATTGCGGATCCAGCGGGTCCTTGCCGTAGTTCACCGAGATGATGTCCTTGGCGTTGTCGAGGCCCGCGGGCACCAGCGTCTGGCTGACCGGCGTGGCGTTGATGTCCAGGATCTGCACGGGCTTCCAGCCGAGTTCCGCGGCCTTCTTGATCGCCTGCGCGCCGAATTTCGGCGTGGTGATGTTGTAGAACAGGTCCGCGCCGGAGGATTTCAGCTTGACCATCTGCGCATCGACCGTCGGATCGGACAATTCATACGGCGCTTCCGCAATGATCATCGACGCCTTGGCGCCGAGCGCGTCCTTGAGACCTTTGACGTAGTCCTTACCGAGGTCGTCGTTTTGGTAGAGGATCGCGATTTTGGCGTTGGGATAATTCGCCAGAATGAACTGCGCATAGATATGCGCTTCCGACTGGTAGTTCGGATTGTAGGCGATCGTCCACGGGAAGTTCTTGGGGTCCGTGAAGCGCGTGGCGCCGGTCGAGGCGAGCAGCTGCGGAATCTTCTTCTCGTTGAGATATTTCTGCACGGCGGCGTTCGGCGGCGTGCCGATGATCTGGAACGTCGTCAGGATCTCGTCGCTTTCGACGAGCTTGCGCACCTGTTCCACGGTCTTGGGCGGGTTGTAGGCGTCGTCGTACTGGATCAGGTTGATCTTGCGGCCGTTCACGCCGCCGTTCTCGTTGATCATCTTGATGTAGGCGGCCTGCACCTTGCCGATCGCGCCATAGGCGGAGGCCGGCCCCGAGAGCGGGATGGTCTGGCCGACCTTGATCTCGGTGTCGGTGGCGCCTGTGTCGTATTTCTTCTGTGCGAAGGCGGCGGTGGAGAAGGCGAGCCCCGCAGCGAGCGCGAAGGCGCCCGCAATCCTGAATTGCGTCATGCGTTTCAACTCCCGAAGCGGGCGCGCGATGCTTTGCCGCGCAGCCTCGGGAGGGAGCGTAACCCTATTCGCCCCGGGCGCAAAAGCCTGTTTTTAGCTCAGCAGCGCATAGGGTCCGCCGCGCTCCAGCGCCCGCTGGTAGGCGGGCCTTGCGTGGATGCGCGCGAGCCAGTCCTTGAGCCGCGGATAGCGCTGGTCCAGCCCCCCGCGGGCCGCCGCGCCCTCCAAGGGGAAGCTCATCTGGATGTCGGCGGCGGTCATCTCGGGGCCCGCGAACCAGTCGCGCGCGGCTAGTTCACCCTCGAGAAAGGCGAGCATCTGGTCGATCTGCGGCTGCACGAAGGTCTTGAGCGCCTTGTCGGCGATGGCCCGCGCGACCGGCCGAACCAGCATCGGCGCGCCGGCGGGCAGGCGCGAGAAGACGAGCTTCATCAGCAGCGGCGGCATCATCGATCCCTCCGCGAAGTGAAGGTAATACCGATAGCGCAGCCGGTCCGCGGATCCCGGCGCCGGCTCCAGCCGGCCATTGCCGTAGGTCTCGACGAGATATTCGACGATGGCGCCGGATTCGGCGACCGTGCGGTCGCCATCGGTCACGACGGGCGACTTGCCGAGCGGATGTACGGCGCGCAGGTCCGCCGGCGCCCGCATGGTCTTCGGATCGCGCTTATAAAGCTTGATCTCGTAGGGGACGCCGAGTTCCTCCAGCAGCCAGAGGATGCGCTGCGAGCGGGAGTTCTCGAGATGATGGACGACGATCATTCAGGAACTCTCCGCTGTCGCGCTCCGTCCGGGCGCGTTTGAGATGATACGGCAAGAAGCCGGGTCGGAGTCTGGCCGCGGGAATTCACGCCCCGTCAGACGTTGGCCTGAGTCACGAATTTCGTCGTGAGATAACCCTCGATCGCCTCAAGCCCGCCTTCCGAGCCGTAGCCGGAATCCTTCATGCCGCCGAACGGCACTTCCGGCAGCGACAGGCCGTGGTGATTGATCGACAGCATGCCGCTTTCCACGTCCTGCGACAGCGCGGCCATCGTCTTGGCGGAGCGCGTGTAAGCATAGGCGGCCAGCCCATAGGGCAGGCGGTTCGCCTCGGTCACGACTTCCTCATAGCTCGAGAAGCGCGTCACCGGCGCGAGCGGGCCGAACGGCTCCTCGTTCATGATACGCGAGTCCTTCGGCACGTTGGTGAGCACCGTTGGCTCGAAGAAAAAGCCCTCGTTTCCGATGCGCTTGCCGCCGGTCTCGACCTTCGCGCCATGCTGCACGGCGTCGGCGACGAAGCCTTCCATCGCATCCACCCGCCGCTGGCTGACCAGCGCGCCCATCTTCGAGTCCGGATCGATGCCGGGCCCCACCTTGATCGCGCGCACCGTCTCCACGAATTGCGCGAGAAAGTCGTTGTAGACGCCGTCCTGTACGAGGAAGCGCGTCGGAGCCACGCAGACCTGGCCGGCGTTGCGGAACTTGTTGGCGGCGAGAATGCTGACGGCGCTCTTGATGTCGGCGTCGTCGAACACGATCGCCGGCGCATGGCCGCCGAGCTCCATCGTCACGCGCTTCATGTGCTGGCCGGCGAGCGCGGCAAGATGCTTGCCGACGACCGTCGAGCCCGTGAAGCTGATCTTGCGGATGACAGGATGCGGAATGAGATATTCCGAGACCTCGTGCGGCACGCCGAACACGAGATTGACCACGCCCGCCGGCACGCCGCCGTCGACATAGGCGCGGAACAGTTCGGCGCAGGAGGCCGGCGTATCCTCGGGCCCCTTGACGATGATCGAGCAGCCCGCAGCCACCGCCGCCGAGACCTTGCGCACGGCCTGGTTGATCGGGAAATTCCACGGCGTGAAGGCGGCCACCGGGCCAACCGGCTCCTTGATCACGAGCTGTTCGATATTTCCCATGCGGGCCGGCACGATGCGCCCGTAGGTGCGCCGCGCCTCCTCCGCAAACCAGTCGATGAGGTCGGCGGCGAGATTGGTTTCGAGCAGCGCCTCGCCGACCGGCTTGCCTTGCTCGAGCGACATGATGCGCGCGGTTTCCGGCGCGCGCTGGCGCATGATGTCGGCAACCTTGCGCATCGTCTTGTAGCGCTCGAAGGCCGATACCTTCTTCCACTGGTCGAAGCCTTTTTGCGCCGCCGCAAGCGCGCGGTCGAGATCGGCCTTGGAGGCGTGCGGCACGGTTCCGATCGACAGGCCGGTCGCGGGATTGAGGATGTCCTGGCTTTTGCCGGAGGTTCCCTCGGTCCATTCTCCATCGATCAGCAGGAGAACCTTTGGATAGGCGGCGTCTGTCATTGTTTCCTCGGATTGTTTTGACGGCGGGTCGCCGACAGTGACAACGATCGGCCTGCGACCGTCAACTTGCCCCCGGGTGACGAAAGCTAGGACCGGGCTACCAGCTTTTCCACGGGGCGGCGCCCGTCTGCCAGAGATCTTCGAGCACTTTCTTGTCGCGCAGCGTATCCATCGGGTGCCAGAAGCCGCGGTGGCGATAGACGCGCAACTGGTCGTCCGCCGCCAGCCGCTCGAGCGGACCCACTTCCCAGGATGTCCGGTCGCCCTCCACCAGGTCGATCGCCTGCGGCGACAGGACGAAGAAGCCGCCGTTGATCCAGCCGCCCTCGCCGCGCGGCTTTTCGACGAAGCCGGTAACGCGGTCCTCTTCGGTGATGAGCGCGCCGTACCGGCCCATAGGCTCGACGCCGGTCACGGTCGCCATGCGCCCATGGCTGTCGTGGAATTTCAGAAGCGCGCCGATGTCGATGTCGGAAACGCCGTCGCCGTAGGTGAAACAGAATTTCTGGTCGCCCTCGACGTAGTTGCGGACCCGCTTCAGCCGCCCGCCGGTCAGTGTGTCCTCGCCCGTGTCCACGAGGGTGATCTTCCAGGGCTCGGCGTAGGTCTGGTGGACGGACATGGAATTGGCAGCCAGATCGAAGGTGACATCCGACGTGTGCAGGAAGTAATTCGCAAAAAATTCCTTGATCATGTAGCCGCGATATCCGCAGCACACGATGAAATTGTTCACTCCGTGGGCCGAATACATCTTCATGATATGCCAGATGATCGGCCGCCCGCCGATCTCGATCATGGGTTTCGGCCTGAGAGTGGATTCTTCGGAAATTCTCGTGCCGAGGCCGCCGGCCAGAATGACGGCTTTCAGGTTTTCCATTACGCGACCGCCTGCTTGCTCGAATTTTTGCGCGCGCACTTTAGAAGAACGCGTCGATTCAGGCCAACTCTCGCCCGCCGGGCGCGTCGGTCTCCGGCCCGGCCGCCACGGTTTACTTTCGGGGGGCCAGAAGTTATGCGGTGGCCCTTATCCGTGGGCCGCACGATCAGCGGCTCTCGCCAGATGGGGCGGCGAAAGGCTGAGGCGATGACAACCTCCATCCGCCCGCCGCGGCCAGCGAGCGCCTGGGCGTGGCGGCGTGAGAAATGCGCGCACGTGGGGCAGGGCGCAAGATGATTGATCCGGCGTTCTGGTCCGGCCGGCGGGTTCTGCTCACGGGCCACACCGGCTTCAAGGGCGGCTGGCTGGCGCTCTGGCTGCGTGCGATGGGCGCGGAAGTGCACGGTTTCGCCCTGCCGCCAGCGGCGCAGCCCGCGTTGTTCGATCTCGCCCGCATTGGCGACTGCGTTGAAAACGCCCTTGGAGACCTGCGCGACAGGGCTGCGGTCCAGGCGGCTGTCAGCGCCGCGCGCCCCGAAATCGTCCTCCATCTGGCGGCTCGCGCGCTCGTTCGCGCCTCGATCGCCGACCCCTGCGACGCCTTCGGGTCCAATGTGATGGGCACGGCGCACCTGCTCGACGCTCTGCGGGTCAGCCCGGAGGTTTCCACCATCCTGGTCGTCACCTCGGACAAGGTCTACGCCAACGACGAGAGCGGCGCAGCCTTCGACGAACGCACGCCGCTCGGCGGCAAGGATCCCTACTCCGCCTCGAAGGCCGCGACCGAAATGGTCGTGCGCGCCTATCGCGAAACATATTTCAGGCAGAAGGACGTGCGGCTGGCCACAGCGCGCGGGGGCAATGTGATCGGCGGCGGCGACTATGCCGAGGACAGGATCGTTCCCGACATCGTGCGCGCGGTTTCTGCGGGATCGAAGCCGGTGATCCGCATGCCCGGCGCCATCCGCCCCTGGCAGCATGCGCTCGACTGCCTCGCCGGCTATCTGCTTTACGCGCAGGCGCTGCATCGCCGGGAAGACGTTCCGGACGCGCTGAATTTCGGACCGGAGCCGTCGTCGCCCGTCACTGTCGGCGAATTGACGACGGCCCTGTTGCACGAACTGGGCGCCACGTCGGATTTCGTGCATCAGCCTGTTGCGAACTCGATCGAGATGCGCACGCTAACGCTCAATTCCGACCTCGCCCGCCAGACGCTGGGCTGGCGCGATCTTTTGCCCGGCCGCGACGCGATCGACTGGACCGCGCAATGGTATGGCGCAGTAGGCGCCGGCGCTGATCCGCGCGCGAAAACGCTGGCGCAGATCGAGGCTTACAGCTTGCTTGATGCGAGGCGCTGATGAACCATCTTGGCTGCCGTTTCTGCGGCGCTCCCCTCAGGCATGATTTCGTCGACCTCGGATCGACACCGCTCTCCAATGCCTATCTCACGCAGGCGCAGGTCGACGCCGGGCTGGACAAGACTTATCCGCTGCATGCGCGCGTCTGCGACGCCTGCTTTCTCGTGCAGGTCGATGCGCCGGTCGAGCCGGAGCGGATTTTCGATGAAGATTACGCTTACTTCTCGTCCTATTCGGCGTCCTGGGTCGAGCATGCGCGCCGCTATGCGCAGGCGATGATCGAGCGCTTCGGGCTCGACGCAAACTCGCTCGTGGTCGAGGCCGCTTCCAACGACGGCTACCTGCTCCAGCACTTCGTCGCCGCCGGCGTGCCAGTGCTCGGCGTCGAGCCCGCGGGCAACGCCGCAGAAGCCGCGCGTGCGCGCGGCGTGCGGTCGGAAGTGTCGTTCTTCAACGAGTCGACGGCGCGCGCGCTCGTCGCGCGTGGCTTTTCCGCCGATCTCACCGCGGCCAACAACGTGCTGGCGCATGTGCCCGACATCGCGGATTTCGTGCGCGGATTCTCTATCATTCTGAAGCCGCAGGGCGTCTCCACCTTCGAGTTCCCGCACGTCCTCAATCTCATCCGTGAGTCGCAGTTCGATACGATCTACCACGAGCATTATTCGTATCTCTCTCTCGTGACGGTCGAGAAGGTTCTCGCATCCGCCGGCATGCGCGCGTTCGATGTCGAGGAGCTGGCGACCCATGGCGGATCGCTTCGCCTCTATGCCTGCCGAGCCGAAGCCTCGCACGCGG
>CAMFKC010000140.1 GCA_945956975.1 uncultured Methylocystaceae bacterium
GCCCGAGTCTGCCCTGCGCGATCTCGAAGCCGCGGCCTTCGCCGAGCAGCATGTTGGCGACAGGCACGCGCACATTGTCGTAGACGATTTCGGGATGTCCGACGGGCGCATGGTCGTAGCCGTAGACCTTCATGTCGCGGATGATCTTCACGCCGGGTGTATCCTTCGGCACGAGGATCATCGACTGCTGCTGGTGCTTGTTGGGATTGTCGGGATCGGTCTTGCCCATCACGATGAGGATCTTGCAATCCTCGTTCATCGCGCCCGAGGTGAACCACTTGCGGCCGTTGATGACGTAATGGTCGCCGTCGCGCTTTATCGTGCATTGGATGTTAGTTGCGTCGGAGGAGGCGACTTCCGGCTCGGTCATAGAGAAGCCCGAGCGGATCTCGCCGTTGAGCAGCGGCTCCAGCCATTGCTTCTTCTGCGCGTCAGAACCGTAGAGCGTCAGCACTTCCATGTTGCCGGTGTCGGGCGCGGAGCAATTGAAGACTTCGCTGGACCAGTCGACGCGGCCCATGAGTTCGGCCAGCGGGGCGTATTCGAGATTGGTGAGGCCGGCGCCGTGGTCGCCGGGTAGGAAGAGGTTCCACAGGCCTTCGGCCTTCGCCTTCTTCTTCAGGTCCTGCACGATCTGCGGCGTGCGGTAGCGGGCTTCGCCTTGCGCCTGTTCGCCGTAGAGGTGCTCGTTGGGGTAAACATGCGCGTCCATGAAGGCGGCGACGCGCGCCTGCAATTCCCGCGCGCGGGCGCTGAGTTCGAAATCCATGGCGATGTCCTCCGTGGCCTGTGGCGGCCTTTCAAGGATTGTCGGACGATTTTGGGGGACGATCAAGAGGTCCCCGAATCCTCATGCTGAGGAGCCTGCGCAGCAGGCGTCTCGAAGCATGGCCGGGTCTGCAGGCCTTGCCATCCTTCGAGACGCGATGCTTTGCATCGCTCCTCAGGATGAGGGCTCAGGATTATCCCGCGAACGCGCCGTCCGGCAGCTTGTCGATGGCGTCGCCCAGGCGACGAATGTGGTTGCGCGCGGCGGTCTCGGCCTTGCGGCCCTGGCCTTCGTTGATCGCGTCGTAAATCGCCCGATAGTCCTCCATGCGCAGGTCGTCGTCGACGGTGGCATAGGCGCGGAACTGCACGCGGATGAGGTCGACGTTGGTGCGCGGCATCAGGCGGGCGAGTTCGTGGTTGGCGCCCATCGCCACCATGGTGCGGTAGAAAGTATTGCGGGCGCGCGCGAAGCGCAGGAAGTCGCGCTGCACTTCGACGTCGGCGAGGCTCGCATAGGCTTCCGTGATCAGCTTGCGGTTATTGCCTTCCTCGACGCGCTCGGCGGCGAGCCGCGCTGCAAAACCGTTCAGCACTTCCAGCAGCGCGACGAGATCGCGCGTCTCGGCGCGGCTCAGCGAGCGGATCGTCGCGGAGCGATGCAGGTTCATGGACACGAGGCCTTCGGCGGCGAGGCGGCTCAGCGCCTCGCGCACGGAGCCGCGGCCGACCTCGAAATCGCGCGTGAGATCGGCTTCGACCAGGCGCTGGCCCGGCACGTAACGGCCGCGATAGAGGCCATCGACAATCCCGCGATAGACAACGCCGGGCGACCCATCACTTTTTGCAGCAAGCGTTTTGGGCATGAAAAATGTCACCAAGATCGTCCGACATGTATTTCATACGGACGGCGCTCGGCGTGTGTCAATTAGACGACAGGCGAGTGTCTTTCATGCCTGTGCAAAGCTTCGAACGTCCAGGATCGCCTGCGCCCATTCTGCTGGCCGCTCCTGCGGAATATTGTGCCCTGCAGCATGAAAAACGCGATGTTCGTGAGCCGCGACAAATCTGGCCGCGTGATGCGCCGTGCCCGGGTTCACGCCGTCGGCGTCGCCGTCGATCGAGATGGCAGGGACTGCAATCGGCGGCTGCGCTGTAAGCTTGCCCTCGATCGCGGCCACGGCGGGATCGCCCGCGACCAGCCCGTAGCGATGCCGGTAGGAATGGATCACGACATCGACAAAATCGGGATTGTCGAACGATGCTGCGCTGCGTTCGAACGTGGCTTCGTCGAAGCCCCATGTCGGCGACCACATCTTCCACAGCAGCCGGGCTATCCCGCGCCGGTCGCGCTCGAGACCGCGCCGCCCGCGCTCGCTGTGGAAATAATACTGGTACCAGAGCGCGGCTTCTTCTTCGGGCTTCGCCGGCTCCATCGCGCGCGCGATGTTCTGGATATTGTAGGAATTGCCGGTCACCAGCGCCTCGACCCGGTGCGGCCAGAGCGCGGCAACGATGCAACTCGCTCGGCCGCCCCAGTCGTAGCCCGCCAGCGTTGCGCGCTCGATACGCAGTGCGTCCATCAGCGCAAGGAGATCGCCCGCGAGCGCCGCCTGTTCGCCAGAGCGCGGCGTTGCGTCAGAGAGAAACCGCGTCGGCCCATAGCCACGCAGGAAAGGAACGATCACACGCGCGCCCTGCTGCGCCAGCAAGGGCGCTGTTTCCGCGTAGGCATGCGGATCGTAGGGAAAGCCGTGGCTCAAAATGCACGGCCAGCCGTCGATTGCGCCATATTCGCGATAAGCGATGTCGAGAACGCCGGCCTGTACGCGCTTTTCATGCATGGCTAGGTCCGTCACTGTCCTGTGAAGACCGGCCGCCGCTTTTCCATGAAGGCGCGGCGGCCTTCGGCATAATCGGCGCTGTCGAAGCAAGCGGCGACGCGATCTGCGATTTTCTGCGGATCGTGCTCGTCGCGCGCGATCTGGTCGATCGTCTCCTTTGCGGCGCGGATGGTCAGCGGCGCGTTATCGGCGATGGTGGCGCAAAGCGCCATCACTTCGGCCTCCAGCCTCTCGGCGGGGACGACGCGGTTGACGAGCCCCGCGGCGAGCGCTCCGGCGGAGTCGAGCCGCATGCCGGTGTACAGGACCTCCTTCGCTTTTGCCGGACCGGTCAGCGCGACGAGGTCGCGGACGGAATGGGTCGGATAGGCGATGCCGAGGCGCGCCGCCGGGATCGCGTAGAGGGAATCGTCCGCCGCGATCCGAAGGTCCGCCTTCATGGCGATGGCGACCCCGCCACCGAAGCAGAAGCCTCGGATCATGGCGATCATCGGCTTTTCGAAGGCGCCCAGCGCCTTCCAGGCGCCGTCGGTGGCCTTCGCATATTCCGCCGCCGCGGCGGCGTCGGAACGGTGGGCGTCGAACTCGGAGATGTCGGCGCCGGACACGAAGGCGGTGTCGCCCGCGCCCCGCAGGAGGACGACGCGGATCGCGGGATCGGCGCCGAAGCGTTCGAGCGCCGCCGTCAGGCCGGTCCACATGCCCAGCGACATCGCGTTGCGACGTTTCTGATTGTCGAAAACTATCCAGCCGATCGGGCCTTCCGCCCTCGCCTCGATCCTGCCTGCGCTCATTACCGGCTCCCTTTCCCGATCGGGCGGCAAGAAAGGCCAACACGCCGGGAAAGACAAGAACCTTCGCGACCTGCGCCGACGGCCCGCTGGGGCTGGACGCCCGGCGCCAGGAGTGTGTCAGGATCACGGCGGGCTGCGGTTGCGCGTCTTTATGGTTAACGGACGTTTTCGGGCTGCGCCGAACTGGCACGGAAAGCCGCTGATTACGGCTCTAAACTCTAGATTTTTCACGAATTTTTGGGTTTTTCGCGCGCTGCCCACTTAGGTAAATCTTAAGCGGGCGCATCTAGAGTTGCAGTCGAGTTGGTCAGTCGAGTGTGTGAGTAATCTTATGACCGAAGCCTACCGCCCCAGGGTGAAGTATGTAATCGGACCGGACGGCAGCCCGCTGACCGTCGCCGATCTGCCCCCGCCCTCGACAAAGCGCTGGGTGATCCGGCGGAAGGCGGAAGTCGTCGCCGCGGTGCGTGGCGGGCTCTTGTCCCTCGAAGACGCGTGCAGCCGCTATACGCTGACTGTCGACGAATTCCTGAGCTGGCAGATGTCGATCGACCAGCACGGTCTCGCCGGTCTGCGCACCACGCGGATCCAGCAATATCGCAGCTGACGGCAGCGATCTCCCGAACAAACAGAGCGCCGGCACAATCCGGCGCTCTTTTTGTTTGCGCGCTGTCACGACGGGTCTTCGGCCTTCTTCGCGTCGCCCTGATGGATCGTTTCCATCAGGCGGCGGCGCTCGAAAAGAATGACGACGACAAGCGCGATGGCCAGCGGGATCAGCAGGTAGAACAGGCGGAACACAAGAAGGGCGGCGAGCACCTTGCTCTTGGCGAGCAGCGGCAGCGCCTTGATGAAGACGAGTTCGAAAACGCCGAGCCCGCCCGGCGCATTGGAAACAAGGCCGGCCGAGAATGAGGCGAGAAAGACCGCCAGCACTACGAAAAAGCCCGGGTTTCCTTCGGCCGGCAAGGCGAAATAGATGATTCCGGCGGCGCCCAGCAGCTCGAGCGGCGCGGCGAACATTTGCCGGACCATGATCTCGGGCCGCGGATATTCCAGCCGGAATTTGCCGATCTCGCGCGGCTTGAAGCGCAGGATCGAGCCGATGGCGTAGACGACGACGACCGCCAGCATCACGAAGCCGAGAATGCGCGCGGTCTCGACATTGGTGAGCGCGTCGGGCAGCAGGCCCTTGAGGCGGCTCAATTGTTCGGGCTCGAAGATGAGAACGAGGCCGCCGAGCAGCACGGTGCCGAGGAAAAATGTGAAGGAACACAGCGCGACGAGGATCGCGACCTGCGCGGCGTCCAGTCCCTTGCTTGAATAAGCGCGGTAGCGGACCATCGCGCCGGAAAAGACGGAGGCGCCGATATTGTGCGAGAGCGCGTAGGTCGTGAAGGAACAGACCGACACGAAAAACCAGCCGATGTGCTTGACGCCAAGGTGCAGCAGGGCGATCCGGTCGTACCAGGCCAGCGCGGCATAGGCGACCAAAGTCGCCAGCCCCGCCAGGAGATAGCGATGCGGCGGGATGGCCTTGAGGGCGACCACCACGTCATGGCGCACCGACTCCCCGCGGAATTCGCGGGCCAGAAGCCAGAATGCGACGAGGACGGCCAATATGCCGAGAACAGGCCAGAAATAGTCGAGGGCGCGCTTCATTCTTTCCCTGCGCCCGACTGCCGGGCCATAGGCCACCCATGCACGACGCGTCCGGCCTTCGCAAGTTGCAGGCATGCAAAAACAAACGCCGCCCGGAGGCGGCGTCGTGCAAGCGGCGATCGCTTCGTTCAGGCGCGGGCGGCGCGCATGCCCATCAGGCCCATGTCAGCCGGGCGCAGGACGTCGGCCAGCCGGTCGGACGCCTTTTCCCGTCCCTCGAGCGTTTCCGCCTTGGAGACTTCGGCCATGGCCTCGTCGAGACGGGCCTTGGCCTCCTCGAGCTGGCCGCGCAGTTCCTCGGTGGAGCTGAGCAGGTTGTCGCGCCGGCTGCGTGCGGCGCGCGCATAGGTCGGATAGGCGAAATGGGTGGGGTCGGAAATGCGCGCGCGCTGCTCTTCGGTCGCGATTTCGCGATCGAGATCGCCGGCCATCCGATTGAACTCGGCGATCATCAGCTCGAGCTGGGTCACGCGGCGGCGCTTTTCGTCTGCCTGAAAGCGCTTCAATCTCAGCAAGGTATCCCGCGACTTCATTACACGGCACTCCAGGACGACTGTCCAAACTCGTTGTGGTTACGCATTAGCCAAGATCCGCGAGACACGTTCAGTATGAATCCGGGAGGTTGCTCGTTGGTTACCCGACGAAGCCGCTGGACAAAAAAAACGACAGAGGCGACTGTCGGAATCAGCGATTCGTTCGGCCGCGGCGCAATGCAGACGTCGGCCTAACCATTCGTTAACTCGTTTGCTTAACAGTCCTTTGCGTCCGGCGGAAAACCGACCGCGCGCTGGCCGGGACGATTCCGTTGGGTCATCGGACGAGGGTTGCGTCCCAACGTTCGACACACGTCTGAAGGCCGGGTTAAGCCCAAACGGTTTGTTAACCAATCGGGCGGTAGAGTTAACGGAAGATCGATTTGAGTTTTTTGATGACATGCCGGGCGCCGGGCGCCGGGGGCGGGATTAGAACCGACCTGCGCCGGACGGGGAAGGGTGGGGACTGCTGATGCGCGTACTACTGATCGAAGACGACAGCGCCACGGCGCAGAGCATCGAGCTGATGCTGAAGTCCGAGAACTTCAACGTCTATACGACCGATCTCGGCGAAGAGGGCATCGACCTCGGCAAGCTCTACGACTACGACATCATCCTGCTGGACCTGAACCTGCCGGACATGTCGGGGTACGAGGTGCTGCGCACGCTGCGCGTCGCCAAGGTGAAGACGCCGATCCTGATCCTCTCCGGCATGGCCGGCATCGAGGACAAGGTGAAAGGCCTCGGCTTCGGCGCCGACGACTATCTCACCAAGCCGTTCCACAAGGACGAACTGGTCGCCCGCATCCACGCGATCGTGCGCCGCTCGAAGGGCCACGCCCAGTCGG
>CAMFKC010000141.1 GCA_945956975.1 uncultured Methylocystaceae bacterium
ACGATCGGCTCCTTGCCTGTGTTCGCCAGCGTGACGCCTCCTGTCGCTTCGCTGACGACGCGCACGACGGGATTGTTGGCGTCGAGCGTCAGCGCCTTCACCGCGCTGCCTTCCGACAGGGTCGCCGTGATGGGCGCGAGCGGGCGGCGCCATGCCGCGGCGAGCGCGCGAACCGCCGCCGACGTGGCGTTGGTGGAGCCCCAGCCGTCGCCTTCGCCGAGCCGCATCAGGCCGTCGCGCAGCACCGGGAAGCGCGGATCGTCTGGCGCGCCGAGCGCGACCGCGCGCGTCATTTCCGCGAGGCTCCGCGCCTCCGATGGCAATATGCGCGGATCATCGCCCTCGCCGGCGATGCCGCCATAGGCCGGCGCGCCGTTGCGCGACACGATCTTCACGCGGCCCCACATGGCTTCCAACAGCGAAGCCACCGTGCGGCGATCGACGTTCGGCGCGCGCACCGCCGCCGACGCCATTTCAGCGACGCTGATCGGCGCCATGAAATCGGCGCGGCGCGTGAGTTCGGCGACATAGGCTTCATCCAGCTTCCCGCCGTCGGCGAGCGCGGTCAGGGCCTCGACGCGTTCATACAATTCCTGGCCGGTCATCAGGCGTGGATAGTCGGAGCGCAGCGCGAGCTTCAGCACGTTGGCGAGGCGTTCGGTCAGTTTTTCGTCGACCGGTTCGCCCGCGCGCTTGGCGGCGACGAGGAACGAGTAGGACCATGCGGTGAGCGACACGTTGCCCTTCGCGCGCGGCCAGAAGGCGACGAGCCCATCGGCGTCGATCGCCTGGTCGATGGCGATGCCCGTGTTCTTCACGTCCTGCCCGATCCGCTTGTCGAGCCCCACCGCCGACATGATCGGCGTGAAGTTCTTGAGCGCGACGCCGGCGGAGGCCAGCGAGATGCGCTGCTCGGTGCAGCCGTAGGGATATTCCACGAGCGCATCGAGGCCGGCGATCAGCTTGATGACGGCCGGATCCGACGCCAGCGCGAGCGTGCGGCGGAACGTGCCGGCGCGCGCATTGGCCGGCGCGGCGGGAAGCGTCTTCGACGAAGCCGCGGGCACTTCGACGATCTCGTAGGCGCGCACCGGCGCGCGGTCCGGCCTCACGGGCAGCGTGAGTTCGACCGCGTCGCGCGCCTTGTCGGCGTCGCGCATGACGCCGAAGGTGAGCTTCACGGGATCGATGCGTTCTTCGCCGACGCTGGCCTTCGTTTCGAGGCGCGCGGGCTTGCCGCCGTCCCAGGCGAAGGCCTGGTCGCTGGCGGCGAGCTTCACGCCATCGGCCGCGAAGGTCGCGCGGCCTGCGCCGCCCGGGCCTTCGACGACGCGCGCGATGAGGCCCGCGTCGAACGTATCGCCCGGCCGCACGAAACGCGGCAGCGCGGGCTGGGCGACGAGCGCCTGGCGGATCAGCATTTCGCCGGTGGCGAAGCCGAAGCGGTCGGGACCGCTCACGGCCTTGGCGCGCAGCTTGAACACGGTCAGCGTATCGGGAAGCTTGATCTTGATCTTCGCCACGCCGTCCGCGCCGATCTTCACGCTCGGCAGATAGATCGGCACCGGCGTGAAATTCTTGCGCACGGAAATGTTGGTCTCCGCGCCCCATTCGTCGAGGCCGGCGTCGCCGCCGGGAATCTCCTCCAGCGGCAGCACGCCGAAGGCCATGTTGCGCGTGTCGCGCGCGGCCATCGTGGTCGGCCGCTCGACGATGAAATCCGGGAGCGGATCGAGACGGCGCTCCTTGGCGAGAGACAGGACGGCCTGGTCCACCATCCAGAAGGTCGCCTCGCCCGACAGCGGCGCGCCCTTCTCGTCCGTCAGCGCGATCGTCGCTTCGACCTCCTGCCCGGGCCGCGCCTTGCCTGGCGCGTCGAGCTTGACGTTGACGATGTTCTGCACGGGCGTGACCGTCACCCATTTGGTGGCGGCGATGGTGACGGGCTTGCCCTGATCGAAGGGCGCGGAGGAATTGGGCGCCGTATCGGGCAGGCGGCCGCGCATGATGAGGAAATGCACGGCGAGCTTCGGCATTTCCTCCTTCGCGAGCGTCGTCGTGTAGCGCCCGAAGCCGTTGTCGATGTCGATCCAGTCGTAGCGCCAGGCGCCCGAGGGCTCCTCCACGATGGCGAGCGCGCGCGCCTTCTGGAAGGGCGATTGCACGACGAGCGTCGCGGTCTCGCCGGGCGCATAGGCGTCCTTGTCGGTCGTCACCGTCGCGGTCTGCGAGGGCGCGCGCGCCCAGGTGACGGGCGACTGGCCGCCGACGAAGAAGTCGACGCTCACCTGCTGGCGGCGGCCGATCTTGTCGTAGGCCTCGACCTGCACGAGATAGACGCCCGCCTCCTTCGCCTCGAACGAGAGCTTCTGGGCGTCCTTGACGCTCGTCACCTTCCGCTCGACCAGCGTGTCGTCGATGGTCTGGGTTACATACTTGGCGGCGCCCTGCGAAAAATCGCTGGCCTGCAGGGTCGAGATCCAGTTGCGCTTGACGAAGCGCACGTTCATCTCGAGGCCCTCGACCGCATCGCCCTTGCCGTCGACGGCGATGATCTGCGGCTCGATGGCGCCGGGCTTTTCGACATAGCGCGGCGTTTTCACGCCGAGCGCGAAGGGCGGCGTCGCGATGATGTTGACGACATTGCGCACTTCCGTGTCGTCGTCGCCGGTCACCGTCGCCTCGATCGAATAGCGTCGCGGCTGCGCGGTCGGTTCGATCGTCGTGTCGAAGGTCATGCGCGAGGCGCCGCCGCTGTCGGTGCGGCCATCGCGTTCGAGCACGGCGGAGGACTTGAACTTCGCGTCGCCTGAAAAGCGCGAGTCCGTCGAGAACAGGAAGCCCTCGCGGCCGGGCGGCGACCAGACGTGCGGGAATTGCGCCGCGCGCCATTTGACGGGACGTTCGGCGACGAGGCCGCCCGCGAAGTAGCGCGAGGCGAGGTCCACGGAGAACTGCCCGTCGAGCGGGACCATCTGCGGGGCGTTGAGCACGACCTCGAAGGTCGGCAGGCGATAGGCTTCCTTCTTGAACGCGGTCTCGCCGCAGGTCTGCGGGCCATCGTCGGCCTGCGCCGTTTCGCTCTCCTCGCCGTCGGGCTGCTCGGCGGCGGACTTGGTTCCGTCGCCGCCGTCCTCGACGGAGATCGCGTCCTTGTCGCCTGTCTTGTCGCCCGGCTTGCTGTCGCTGTCGGCGCTGTCGTCGCCTTCGTCTTTCTTCGGCTTCGGCTTGGCGCCGTCCGGTTCGAACTTGGCGGTATAGTCGCCGGTCGCGGGCGTCGCGACATCGAACTTGTGATAGAAGCCGCCGAAGGCGTCGACCTTCACCGGTATGCGCCATTCCTGGTTGTTCGGGCCGTTGACGACGAGCACGCCGCCCTTCTTCGCGGGCGTCAGCTTGCCGGCGAGATAATCGCGGACATAGCCCTTGAAATGGACGGGCTCCTCGGGCCGGTAGATCGGCCGCTCCGTGAAGACGTGGCAGAGATTTTTCGCCAGCGGCTTGCGCTCGGTCTCGGGATTCGTCGTCCAGTCGAGCCAGCCGTCCTCGGGCTTGGTCCAGTTCTCCTGCGCATATTGCGAGGGCGCCTCGTCCGGCGAGAGCACGAGCGTGTCGAGACCCTTGGTCACGACGATGCGCTTGATGTCGGCTTCCTCGCGCTTGTCGAGATTCCAGGAGAATTCGCCCTTCGCATTGGTGCTGCCCTGCGCGAGCGTGACGAATTTTTCGTCCTTCAATCCTTCGAGGCGAAGCTGCGCGCCTTCGACGGGCGCCGCGTTCGACAGCGAGGTGACGACGAAGCGGACGTTCTTCAGTTCCTCGACGGCGGCGAGCGAGAGGTCGGTCACCTGCACGCGCAGCCAACGGCGCTTGGTTCCGTCCGTCGCGCGCAGGCCGACGAGATAGGCGCCGGGCTGGCTGGCGCCGGAGACCTTCGCGAATTGCGCCTTCATGTCGAGGCCGAACTTGGCGTCGACGCCGCCGCGGCGGATCGGCAGCTCCATCAGCGTGGAGACGGCCGGCGAGCCCAGCGCCTTGATGCGCTCGGCAATGGCGTCGGCCTCCGCATTGGCGGCGTCCTTCCACGCGCGCGGCTCCTTGCCGGGCAGCGGCGGCGCGGAGGCGTCTTCCGTCTCCACGCCATCTCCGGGGAAGGGCCAGAAGTCGCGCGAAAGCGGATCGATGGCGTGGACGCGCACATCGGCGCGGTCGTAGCCGCGCCCGCGCAGCGGCAGGAATTGCGGGCCGAGGCGTTCGACGACGCCGGAGCCCGCGTCCCATGCGATCGAGGGCTTGTCGGAGGCGAAGGAGAATTTCTGCGCGTAGCTCTCGGCTAGCGGACGCTTGCGCTCGTCGGCGAGCGCGCCTTCGGCGACGGCGATCTCGTAGACGCGATCCGACAGGAAGCGCGCGGTCACCTTGAGCCGCGACCCATCGGGCTCGACGGCGAGATCGTCGACGGCAGGCGTGATGCGCAGCGCGTCGCGGGCGCGCATGATGTCGAGCTTCTCCGGGGCGGCCGTGAGGCTCAGCGTGAGGCGGCGCTTCGGCGCGGCCTTATAGGAAGGCTTCTCGTCGTCTGCGCCAGCGTCGCTGTCGTAATCCTGCGCGGCGCATTGCAGCACGTCGTCGCGCTTGGCGCCGCTCCAGCCGCGGCCGCAATCGGCGTCGCTGATCGTGAAGGGCTGCGCCGTGCGCGCGCGCATCTCGAAGATCGGATCGTCGAGGCCGGGCTCGTCGGAGAGCTTGAGCCGCAGCACCGCGACGCGGCCGTCGGGAATCGAATTGCGGAAGCGCACGACGTAGGTCTGCTTGTCGTCGCGCTTGGCGCGCTCGAGCGGCCGGATGTCGAAGTCACGCGCGCCCAAAGCCTGCGCCCCCTCGGGCGATACGCCCGGCGCCTTGCGCAATTCGATGGTCATGAGCCGCGCGAGCGCCGCCATGTCGACCGGCTCGGCGAAGGTGAGCGCGATCTGGTCGAGATCGGCGACGGGATCGGCGCCTTCCGACGGCGAGGTCGATTCCGGCGCGGGCAGGAGCGCGACGAGTTTTGCGCGCGCGTCCTTCGTCTTCACTTCCACACGCTGCAGCGCCTTCCAGGGATCGGCGGGGCGGAACTGCAACGCGCGCGCGCCGATCCAGCGCCATTCGCCGGCTGCCTTCGGCGTCATGGTCACGAAGCGTTCGGGCTTGTCCTCCGGACCGCCGGCGGCGGGGCCGGCATCCGCGTCGAAGAATACGGTGACCGGATCCCAGGCGCGCAGGAAGCGATCCGGCACGACGCGCGCGCCGTCCGCGCGCACGAGCCTGTCGGCCGGAAATTCAGGCGTTGCGGGCGCAGGGGTTGCGACGGCGGCTGCAGGTTGCGGCCTGGCGGGCGCTGACCTGGGCGCATTCTGCGCGAAGGCTGCCTGCGACAGGGCCGCGAGGCCGGTGGCGAAGAGGAGCGCGAGAGAAGTGCGTTTCATGGTCTCGTCTCAGCGGCTTTGATTGGTCGGGGCATTGGCCTTGAGGCCAGCGGCAGCGAGATATTTGGCGATCTCCTCCGGCGGTGGGCCGGCAGGCGGCGGATCGAGGCCGATCAGCGCGGGCCGCACGGTGGCGGCGGGCGCGTCCGCCGGCATCCGCGCTTCGAGCAGGTAGCGGCCGGGCGAAAGCTTCCTGATCTGCGACACGCCGGTTCCGATCAGCTTGCCGCTCTCGTCCATGAGGCGCGCCTCCGCGCGATCGGGATCGGCGCGCAGGCCGATGCCGATGTCGGACGCCTTCTTCACCTCGAAGCCGAAGAGCACACTCGCGCCCGGCGCAACGGCGACGGCGTCGCCGATTCCGTCCTTCGCAGGAATGACCGGCGAGGACGTCAGGTCGAGCGCCCCGCCGAGCGGGCCGTCATGCGCAGAATAGACGGTCAACGTCGCATCGCCCGCTGCGACATAGCGGCGGACATCGGCGCCCGACGCATAGAGCTTCAACTCGCGATGGCCGTTCTGCTCGAGCGCGACGACGACCGGCGCGCTGGTGGAGACGCCGAGGAGTTGCGGCTTGTCCTGCTTGAGCGCGAAGGCCATCGCAGGGCCGTCGAGCTTGACGGACGCAGGCGCAGCGATCGTGCGCGCGGACGCCTTCGGCCAGGCGGAGGCGCCGGCGCGCTCCAGCCAGGCGGCGACGAGGCCCGGTTGATAGGCGAGCGCAACATCGCCGGGACCGTCGAGCGTCAGCGTCGCACCGCGCAACACGCGGCCGGATTTCGAGACGAAGGTCGCCTCCGCGCCCTCGACGCGCAGCACGTCGCCCTTCTGCGCATCGACATGCAGCGACGTGGAGCCGGCGGCGCCGAAGAAGCGCTTGGCGATGCGGTCGACGGCGATCGTCTCGACCTTGGTCGGCGTTGCGGCGAGACGCGCTGGCTGCGGCTTGTTGGTGAGATTGACGAGCCAGATTT